>NZ_JACDWV010000167.1:0-33102 GCF_016464105.1 Pseudoalteromonas sp. bablab_jr010
ACCAAACCTTAATCTCGCCAGTTGCTCCCATACCAATAATCAAGTAGGGGGTTATATTTGTTTCTATCTCTCCTGTGCTTACCCATGTATAAGTAGGTAAATTTTTAGCTAATTTATACCCTGCCTTATCTATAGCCACTTCACCGTAATAAATTCTATTTTCTGATTTATCGAGCCATTCAACCGCCACTTTTTCGGGGAACTTTTGGTCGTACAAACTGACTGTACCGCCAGCCTCAGCATAACAACACTCAATTGCCCCTGATGGTATGCCCCATGTATCATCAAATACCACTGAGCGCCCCCAAATAGCATTCCCATTCTCAGTGCCTACGCCTGCTACCATGTAATCTATTTTTCCCGTTGACGAGCAACCAGCCAAAAACAAAGCATATGCAATTGAGATGAGTGGTTTTATAAACTTGTCCATAATCGGTATCCATTTATTAGTTGTGATTGCCATTGTGTGCTTGTTTCAGCTTGGCTTGGCTGGTTATAAAAAAGCTCGCGCTGTTGGTTTTTGGTGGTAAATTCGGCTTCTTCTTCGGGGCCGTGAGCTATCGCATCAATCGTTGCCGCGTATTTAACACTATGGTGAATGTAGTCTTTGTATAAAGCATGCCAGGCTTCACTTTGCGGGCCAAAACTGCGCGCTGTATCTACAAGCGATTTAAGCTCGCTTGGTAAAACATAAGGAAAAGCCTGACCATCAGCTTGTTTACGGATAGCAAGCTCTGCGAGGTTTTGCAACGGCACCCCTTGATTTACAGCCGTTTCGTGCATAAGCGCTAAACTATAATGCGGCAGAATATTGCTTAATTTACGGCTCCAATACGGCCTATAGCTGGTGTAAATTGTATTTTCTGATTTATTCCAAATTCGCTTTGGTTGCCGGTTTATTCTTGGCCGGCTTGCTTTAAATTGAATATTAATTGTTGGCCAATAATATTTTTGTTCGAGTGACTGTTTAAGCTGTACGAGCTCTTTGTCGTGCTCTGGCTCACCAGCTTGGCCCGCAATATACTGCCGAGGGTAAAGAATGTTCGTTTCAACGGGGCCGTAACCGCCACCAATATCTGAGTGCACACCTGGCAGCTCAATTTCTTTGTGGTTTTCTGATAGCAGCTTGTTACTACTGAGTAATGAGCTAAGAGGGAATTTATCGCGCTTTTCATCAAACGCAGCTAAGTGCATCACATACCCGGCACTGCTGCTCGCTAAATTTAAGTTAATGGGGTAGTCAAGTTCGTCATCGGCGTAAAATTCGCTGTGGTTGTTATCGCCATCGCCGCCAATAGATGCAACACTATCAAATAAGCCCACAAAACGAATAACAGGCTTAATGCCGCCCCAATAATTTGGCTTGTCTTGATATATTGCATTGACCTGATTAACAAACGCTCGCGCTTGGGCTGCACCTCGGCTAAAGCCAAATACATCTATAAACCCAGTTTTTGTGTATGCAAATTTTTTGAAAAACTCGGCAGTTCTGATTAATGCTTGTTTTATACGCTCGTCAAAGCTAAACGCCAATCCCATATCTAGTGTTGAATCACTTTTATTCGCTTCAGTGCCAATTCCTTCTTCATAATGCCTATTTTGAAAAGTCTTAATCGGATATAACTCAAACAACTTAACAACATTCGTGGGCTCCTTGCTGTCTGTTGAGTCTTGTATGTCGTTAAAACGGTTATTACCTGTGCCATCAAAAAACACCCCAAAGCAAGGCGGTTCGGCAAGTAAGGTGAGTTCTACATGGCCTTTAGGTAAAATTTTATGCTGAAGTAGTTGCGGGCCGCCCTTACTGCCAATATTAAATGACTTTACCGTGTTTGAATTAAAATAGTCTGCAAATTGCTGCTCATTAACAAGAGTAAACTCGGCCTTACCAGCAACAATTGCTTTGAGTGTATAAGGTGTATCTTGCGACAGGTTATTAAAACGGTAGTGCTGCGCTGCTTGTTTTTCAACTACGGCCTTGTTGCCTTGTGAAAATAGCTGTATTTCTACATCAACATCGCCCAGTACTTTTACAATAATATGCTTTGTGGTTGCACCCGCACCGGTATTAATAACAAGTGTATTAACAAGATTTACTGCCATTGGCATTGCTTGGCTCATTACTTATGCTCCGTATACGTCAACAAGACGACGTTTAGTAATTGGCCCTGCTATGCCATCAACTTGCAACTGCTGCGCAAGCTGAAAAGCTTTAACACCTGTTTGTGTTTTTGATCCATTAATTCCATCAACCTTGCCACAATCAAATCCAAGTAAATTGCAACGCCCTTGCACTCCTGACAAGGTTTCAATAGGGTCTAAGTGCCCTACTTGAATAGCAAAACTCTTTGTTGGTGTGGTGTCTTCGTCATTGAGATATAAATCTACTTGCCCTGTAAGCGTTTCATTTTCGGTGAGCTCTACTTCAATTAAACCATCTTCTGCTATGACGGTATCAATTGTTTGCCCTGCGATATTCAGTACAATGCGCTTTCCCGTAATTTGCTCGCCATTTTCGTAAGCTAGTTTTAAACGAAAGAATTCTTTTTCATCACGCACCATAAAAGAGTTTTTACTATCTGTTTTCAGTGGCATGAATTTTTCAACTTTTGCTGGAATAGCAATTACGTCGCCGGGGTAAATTTGGTTAGGATGAGGCCTTAAAGAACGAAACTCAGCATTAAGCGGATGCAAGTAAAGACCATTAGAGGTTCTAAACCCATATTGACGAGCAATGCGTAGCAAGGTTTCGCCTTGCGACACAGTATGTTGTAAGGTCATAAATTATATCCTTATAAATTTATTCATTACGGGAAGGGCTGGCCACCTGCCAGTCTTTGTCATCTAACTCATGAAAGCTTATTTTAGCGTTTTCAAAGTCAGGGCCTGATACGTGGGCATAACCCTTACTATCTAATACTCCACTGACTACATGCCCATTACGCAAGCGAATTTTATAGCCCATGTTTGCCTGTGGGTTACCAGCTTGATCAAGCAACTCAATTTCATATTCTTGTGTTGGTTGAAGCACTGTAAAAGAGGTGGTTTCCACAAGACCTGACGCAGTCACAGTGACAGCATAAACACCTGGCTTCACAACAAAATAATGCTGCCAAAACGATATTTCATCTGGGCGTTTTTTTTCTAATTGCAATGTAATTTGACCATTTGTAGGCCCTTGCCAAACTATATCTATATTGCGGCAATTACTGCAGGAGCCTTCTATATTTAATTTCCAACCATTGGGAACTATCAATCCAGTACCTACCGGTGCGGGCTTAGCACGACTAAACCCCAAATTGTAATCATAAATAAGGTTCGCATTTTTATAGCCTGTATATTGTTGAGCTAACATTTCTACCGTTTCAGATGCTTGGAGCACATGAGTTGTGAAATTTTGCCGAACTTGGTGAGATGCTTTTAACTCTACCTTACTATTTGCAACAGGCTTATAAAGAGCTAACGTAGGTTGAAATTGCTGAGTTGCAGTTGGGCGGATAACACGACGAGTATAAGTTATGTGTTGATCTATCCTGTTGGGTTGTCCCTCAAAGCCATTGCTTTGTAATAGCCTAGCTTGTTGATCTCTTAAATCAGCTGATGTTGCATTGCTATCAGCCTCTGAGCTATGGTTCTTTGAAATAGTAGCGCTTTTTGGGTATAGCGCAATTCGGCTATAAACATGGCGAAACTGACTGTAAGGAACTCGCTTCCAACCATTTTGGTTAATCCAAAACTGGCAGCGTTTGTCATCTCGAAATTGTGAGACCTGATGAGCGTCTAATACGCCAAACAAGTTATCTTGAATTTTCTTTTGCACATGTTTCGGTAACGAGTATAACAAACTGCGGCTCAGCTCTCGAAAGCTTGGGCTATTTTTTACCGTTGTTTCTTCACTCTGTTCTAAAAAATGGGCATGAGTATTATTCACCGGATCCTTGGTGAGCATGTGCGTCCTCGCTATTTATTCATTTTGTGGCGTAACTGACTATTTAGAATTCAGTTACTGATTTAAACAAAAAACGATACACAAAATGGGAACAAAAATCTACCATGCTTTAGGCTGTTTTTTCTACACTACCTTTACTATCACGACCATACAAAGTGGCACCGCGAGCAATATAACGTAATTGCCAGATCAAGCGTTCAACCAGTTCTTCGCGTTGTGTCCCTTCAATATCGAGGGCTTCGGCACCGGCGTTAAATACTAAAGTCACCATGGCTTCGGCTTGAATATATGCATGAGTTGGGTCGCACGGAGTTTCGCTTTCAAGGTAATGCGCAAGCTCTAAAATGAAATGTTTAATTTCACGAGCAACCGCAGCACGAAATGCTTTTGAAGTTCCTGAGCGCTCACGCAATAACAATCTAAATTGGTTGCTCGAGTTATCGATGAACTCCATAAAGGTCACGATTGATGTCGTGATCACACTACCGCCGCTCTCAATACGGCGACGCGCTTGGCGCATAAGTTGACGCAGTGTTAAACCAGCTTCATCAACCATGGTCAAACCAAGCTCATTCATGTCTTTAAAGTGGCGGTAAAAAGAGGTGGGGGCAATCCCTGCTTCACGGGCAACTTCACGTAAGCTTAAATTAGAAAAACTATGATCGGCACTCAATTGATTGAATGCAGCCTCGATTAGTGCTTGTCGTGTTTTTTGTTTCTGTTGCGCTCTAACACCCGACATGGAAACTCCCAGCGTGAACTTTTAATGATTTTTCGGTTAATGAGCTAGTCTAATACTTGACGCGGAGAGAATGAAACACTATTTTAGCGTACAACTGTACGCCGAGATTTATTCAGATGAAAAAACCACCGATTATTTGGACCAATGTGCTATTTTTTAGCCTTACATTTTTGGCCGCGATCACCCTTGTTCCTTGGTATGGCTTTAGCTACGGATACACCAGTACACAGTGGATAGCCTTTGTTGGCTGTATGTTCTACGCCGGACTTTCTATTACTGCAGGTTATCACCGCTTGTGGGCACACAAAGCCTATGATGTGCATCCTGTTATTGAAGTAATTTTTGCCTTAGGTGGTGCTTTTGCATTACAAAATAGTGCCTTGCACTGGAGTAGCGATCACCGTATTCACCATGGTCAAGTTGATGATCCAATCAAAGACCCTTACGCCGCTACTAATGGCTTTTGGTATAGCCACATTGGTTGGATGCTGCGCGATTATCAAGGCGAACAATACGGTAACTACAGTAACTGCCGAGACTTACAAAAAAACAAAGTCGTTATGTGGCAACACCGTCACTATATGAAGTTAGTCGTCGCGACTAATTTTGGTATTCCTTTACTACTTGGCTTAATGCTTGGCGATGTATGGGGCATGTTATTACTGGTTGGTTTACTGCGCTTGGTATTGAGCCAACATTTTACCTTTTTTATCAACTCGCTGGCGCATATCTGGGGTTCACGTCCGTACACAGAAAAAAACACCGCCCGTGATAATGGCTTTTTAGCGCTATTCACATACGGTGAAGGCTATCATAACTTCCACCATATTTTTGCTAGCGACTATCGCAATGGCATTAAGTGGTATCACTATGATCCAACTAAGTGGATGATCCGCTCTTTAGCGGCAATCGGTCTTGCTTCAAAATTAAAGCGCACACCGATTGAGCGAATCGAAAAAGCCAAGGCAGAAACCTTGATGAATAAGACTCAAGGTCGCCTTGCAAAATTGCCTTTAGCGCAAGATAAGCTTACATTATTACAATCTGAGTACGATTTACTGCTGAAAAAACTGCAACACTTCTGTGCCTTGCAAAAACGCGTGTTAGAAATCAAACGCAATAAAATGATGAAACAGTGTGAAAAATCAGCATTAATGACACAATATCACGAGCTTGAAGCCGCTTGGGAAAACCAAAAGCAGGCTTGGCTTGCACTAAATGCGAGGTTGTTAAAAGCCTCTTTTAGTTAACATAGGAGCGGCTGTGGCCAAACAACAAGTAAAGCAAAAAGATACTCCATCTTATCAATATGATGCAATCATCATAGGTACAGGTCCTGGCGGTGAAGGTACCGCCATGAACCTATCTAAAAGCAACAAAAGAGTCGCTGTTATTGAACGTCAAGAAGCGGTAGGCGGCGGTTGTGTGCACTGGGGTACTATCCCTTCAAAAGCATTACGTCACTCTGTAAGTCGTTATATTGAATATAAAGCAAACCCGCTATTTAATATTAGTGAGCGCCCTAACCGCTTAACTTTCCCCGATATTTTGCGCCACGCAAGTAACGTCATTTCAAAGCAATCTAATTTACGTAGCAGCTTTTATGAGCGTAACCGCATTCATATGTATCAAGGTGATGCTGAGTTTATTGATAAACACACCATTAAAGTAACGCACCTAGACGGTTCATTTGAAACAATCACCGCACAAACAATCGTTATTGCTACTGGCTCGCGCCCTTACCGTCCACCAGGTGTAGACTTTAAACATCCACGTATTTACGACAGCGATACCATTTTAGGCCTTGAAGATGACCCTCATCGTGTGCTGATTTATGGTGCAGGTGTAATTGGTTGTGAGTATGCCTCTATTTTTAAAGGTTTAGGCGCCAAGGTTGACCTAGTGAATACCCGTGACCGCCTACTTGCCTTTATGGATGCGGAAATTTCAGATGCTCTGAGCTATCACTTTTGGAATAGCGGTATTGTTATTCGTCATAATGAAGAGTTTGATCGTGTAGAAACCCGTGATGACTGTGTGGTAATGCACTTGAAATCAGGCAAGCGCGTAAAAGCTGACTGTATTTTATTTGCCAATGGCCGTACCGGTAACACAGACACATTAAACCTTGAAGCTGTTGGCCTAAAAGCGGATGGTCGTGGCCAGCTTAAGGTGAACGAAACATACCAAACAGAAGTCGACAACATTTATGCTGTGGGTGATGTCATTGGTTACCCAAGCCTTGCCAGTGCAGCATTTGACCAAGGCCGTATTGCAGCCGATGCGATTGCAAGTGGTAATTGCGATGAAAAGCTGATCATTGATATTCCAGCAGGTATTTATACAATCCCTGAAATGAGCTCAGTGGGTAAAACCGAGCAAGAGTTAACAGCTGCAAAAGTCCCTTACGAGGTAGGCCGTGCTCAATTTAAGCATTTAGCGCGTGCGCAAATTGCAGGCACTGAGGTGGGTAGCCTAAAGATTTTATTCCATGTTGATACCAAAGAAGTACTGGGTGTGCACTGCTTCGGTGAGCGTGCCTCTGAAATCGTTCACATCGGTCAAGCGATTATGGAACAAAAGAACGGCGGTAATAACATTGATTACTTTGTAAATACCACGTTCAACTACCCGACTATGGCTGAAGCCTATCGCGTAGCTGCATTAAATGGTTTAAATCGTTTGTTTAAGTAAATAAAAAAGCCCGATTAATGCGGGCTTTTTTACGATTAGCTTTTGCTTATTTGTGGTATTTACCACTGAATTCATGAACAGCGTTGATAAATACACCTGCGTTTTCTGGGTCTACATCTGGTGTAATACCGTGACCTAGGTTAAATACATGGCCAGAGCCTGTACCAAAGTCTTCTAGGATAGTAGCAACTTCTTGGCGAATACGCTCAGGCGTGCCATGCAGCATTGCTGGGTCCATGTTACCTTGCAGCGCCACTTTATCGCCAACACGACGCTTTGCATCACCAATGTTAATAGTCCAGTCTAGACCTACTGCATCACAGCCTGTTGCTGCAATTGCTTCAATCCACTGACCACCATTTTTAGTAAATAACGTCACTGGCACTTTACGGCCATCGTATTCGCGAATTAAGCCATCAACAATCTTGTGCATGTATTGTAATGAAAACTCATTGTAGTCACGTGGGCTTAATACACCGCCCCATGAGTCAAATACCATTAACGATTGCGCACCCGCTTTAACTTGCGCGTTTAAATAGTCGATTACTGAGTCAGCTAATTTATCAAGTAATAGGTGCAGTGTTTGTGGATCTGCAAAGGCCATTTTCTTGATTTTACCGAATGTTTTGCTGCTACCACCTTCAACCATGTAAGTGGCAAGTGTCCAAGGTGAACCAGAGAAACCAATTAGCGGTACTTCACCTTTTAATTCGCGACGAATCGTACTTACCGCATTCATCACATAACCAAGCTCATCAGTTGGATCGATATTTGGGATTTTTTTAACATCTGCTAATGAAGAAATCGGACGTTCAAATTTTGGACCTTCACCTGTTTCAAAGTAAAGACCTAAGCCCATAGCATCAGGAATAGTTAAAATATCACTGAATAGAATTGCAGCATCAAGCGGATAACGACGTAATGGCTGTAACGTTACTTCACAAGCAAGTTCAGCGTTTTTACATAAACTCATAAAGTCGCCTGCTTGGGCACGTGTAGCACGGTATTCAGGTAAATAACGGCCAGCTTGGCGCATCATCCATACCGGTGTGACATCAACAGGTTGCTTTTGTAGTGCACGTAAATAACGATCGTTTTTTAATTCGCTCATGCGTATAGAATCCTAGAACTGAATGAAATTGAGCAGATTGTATCACCATATTGCGCGTCTCACTATGGATAGATAATCAAGGCTAGATATAGATCATGTTTTTTAAGCCAACCTACGCCTATAGTGTGTTTTTTGAGCGAAAACAAAATAAATTTAAAACTTTTCATTAATAAATTTGCAACATACAAAAAAGCTTGGTATAACTTATCCCGCGTTAACAAAAACAATAATAAAAATCTTATAACAATAAGAACAACAATCTTCCCATAATAATAAGAACGCTTGTTTTAACAAGTCTTAGAAAAAGAATTAAACCACCAATTTTGGTGGTTTTTTCTTTTCTAAATCAGCAAATTACAACTCATCCGCTTAGATAAAAATCGCAAAATTAATACTAGTAGTTTTGAATCAATTCCCATACACTGCAATGAGAGCAAAAAAAGTCCACTCTAAAAAACAAGGAATTTTTTAGCTTATTCAATGCTGAAAACTATGCCTTTAGAATGACTTTTACAATCTGTTGCAATTAGACACTAAGAATTTAGTTGATCTTTGTGTCATATTTCCTTTTTATATATACAAAGGAAAACCTACTCAGCGAGGAGATGAAATATGCTGACGCGTTTGGAAAAAGCTCAACAAAAGTGGGGTGGTAGTCACTCTGTAATCGACAAATGGCTCACAGAACGTCAAGAGCTGCTTGTGTTGTTCTGCCGTATTGCAGGCTTTTCACCGTACGAAAAGAAAGATCACGCCCTTCCTGATCAGCTGCAAATTCAAAACTTTTGCCAAATTCTGATGGATTACCTTTCTGCTGGCCATTTCGAAATTTACGACGACATTGCCAAAGCGTGTGAAGAAAAAGGCCCTGAAAGCCAAAAGCTGGCTAATGCCTTATACCCACGCATTTCTGAAACCACAGATGTGGCACTCGACTTTAACGACAAATACGCAGAAGTTGACAAAGATGACTTGCTTGATGAGTTTGATAAAGATTTATCAACATTAGGTGAAGCGCTTGAGTTACGCTTTGAGCTAGAAGATGAGTTAATCGATAACCTTTATTCTAATCACACCAGCTAACAGCTTAGTTACACAGCAGAGAAACACTCTCTGCTGAAAAACACCTTTTTGCCTGCCTAAAAAGAATCATCTATTCCATTTCGTAACAAATATTTGAAATATTTTCTTCAATGCGATACTCATACTATAAAAACATGAGGCTCGCTATGAATAAACGGTCATTTTTAAAGTCACTTTCAATTCTTGCCGCAGGCGCAAGTCTGACATCAGCTCCTTTAATGGCGGCGCAGAGTGCTAGCACCCAAACATTAATTAAGCCAAAAGCTCTTCCTACAGGCGGCACAATTGGGATATGTAGCCCTTCAGCTGCCACTGCTGCGCACGCTGATATTTTATTAGCACAAGGCGTTATAGAGGCACTGGGTTACAAGGCTAAGCTTGCACCAAACATTCTAGCTAGACGCGGTCATTTAGCTGGCACTGATGCAATGCGAGCTAGCGACTTAAATAGTTTATTCAACGACAAAGAGGTTGATGCCATTTTGTGTTTACGTGGCGGTTCAGGCGCTGCCCGTATTTTACCTTTGCTTGACTACGCGATGATCCGTAACAACCCAAAACCTCTGATGGGCTATTCGGACATTACCGCTCTACACAATGCACTACTCTCTCAAGCTGGGTTAATCAGCTTTCATGGTCCAAATGCATCAAGTGACTGGAACCCGTTTCATGTCGCGCAATTTAAGAGCATGTTCGAAGCGCGTAAGTTGATGCATTTCCAAAACTTACCAAAAGCCGATGATGAGCTTGTTAACACTCAGTACCTGACCCAAACGATTACATCAGGTAAAACCTCTGGACGATTAATCGGCGGTAATTTAACGGTACTGACAGCCCTTGCAGGCTCGAATTATTTACCTGACTTTAATGGCGCAATTTTATTTTTAGAAGATATCGACGAAGCACCGTATAGAATTGACAGGATGATGAGCACACTAAAACTTATGGGCGCACTTGATAAAATTGCAGGCTTTGTATTTGGCGATTGTAATGACTGTAAGCCAGGCCGTGGTTATGGCTCATTAACCCTTGACGATATTTTTGCAGATTATATAAAACCGCTGGAAATTCCTGCCTATCGTGGGGCTATGATTGGCCATATTAAGCGCCAATTTATCTTGCCTGTTGGCACTGTGGTTGAGCTTGATGCAGATAGTGGCACATTGAAAATGAAAGAAACGGCATTTAGTTAATGAAATTTGCGCATAAAAAAAGGGCTTTTCAGCCCTTTTTTATTGAGTTAAATATTACTCAGCTGGTACAGCTTTGTCATCGCTTTGGATTTCAAGTAATTCTACTTCGAAAACAAGCGTTGAGTTTGCTGGGATCTTACCAAGATCACGCTCACCGTATGCAAGTTCAGATGGAATAGTGAACTTGTACTTAGAGCCAACTGGCATTAGTTGTAAACCTTCAGTCCAACCTGGGATCACACGGTTAAGTGGGAAAGTAGTTGGTTCATTACGTGAGTAAGAGCTATCGAACTCAGTACCGTCTAATAAAGTGCCTTTGTAGTGAACTTTAACAACATCAGTTGCTACTGGCTTTTCGCCTTCACCTTCAGTGATCACTTCGTACTGTAGGCCAGACTCAGTTACTGTAACGCCTTCTTTTTTCGCGTTTTCAGCTAGGTATTTTTCGCCTTCAGCTTTGCTCTTTTCAGATTCTACTTTCGCTTTTTCTTGTTGTTTAGTGCGAATGCTTTGGTCAAGTGCAGTTAACACTTCACGAATTTTTTCGTCATCAAGTTTAGCGTTACCCGCTAGTGCGTCTTCAAAACCACGCTTAAGAAGTGCTTCGTCTAATTCAACACCTAGCGCTTTTTTATCAGCAAGGTCTTGGTTTAAGAAGTTACCAACAGATGCACCAATACCGTATGCTTGTTGTTGAGCTTCAGTCTCTAGTTTAACTTCAACTTGCTGTTCTTTTTTTGCTTCCTGATTACAAGCTGTAAGCGCTAAAACTGACGCTGCAATCAATGACAATTTAATCGTCTTTTTCATTTTATATCTCCGACACACTTTGCAGTTGTCAATTATTGTATTATTACTAGTTAAAGATTAACGACCTACATGGTAGGCTGCTTGTCTAATAACTAACGTCATGCCAATGCATGATCAGCGATTAGACTAACAACCTAGGTCTTCAACGAGACCTAGTCTAACCTCTCAATCACTAAGAGTTAAGGGGAAATACTCGTAATATGTCGATATTTCGTACTTTTTTGTATCTGCTCAGCCTTTGCTTAGTTGTAGCGTGCTCTGAGCAACATGAGCAATCAACTGCACGCTATGAGCATGCGGCTAAAGGTGCCTTCGCCTCCGCGCTGTCGCACGATGGTAAATACAGCTTAATCTCATCAATACACCATGGGGTTGCATTGTGGGATAATCAACAGCAGGTATTAAAATACCAATGGTTTCAACAACAAGCCCAAGATAGTCTCGTCCATACTGTTGCTATCTCGTACGACAACAGCCATGCAGTTACCGCTGAGAAGTCCACCTTTGCAGTGTGGAACATTGCCACGGGCAACAACACGGGTTATTACAAAATACACGCCTCAACAATTAGAGATATCGCGATAAGTAACCAAGGGCGCAGTGTATTATATGGTCGCGCCGACGGTGTAGTCGTTTACCTCGACTTAGAGAGTGGCAGGCGCATAGAGTTCCTTGGCCACCAAGAAAAAGTCAATGTTGTTGACCTTTCACCTAACGGTCACTACGCCATTAGCGGCTCAAATGACTATGTTGCTTACTTTTGGGACACTCGCACAGGGCAAGTGATCCATCGCTTTAATCACCCAAGTCGCGTTACTCAAGTCGCCCTTGATCCACAAGGTCGTTATGCATTTACCGCAGACAGTATGAAGCAAGCAAATGTATGGCAACTGACTACAGGTGATCTTGTTAGCAAACTGGCGTATATTGCGCGTCAGAAAATTTTTACCGCCGTCCGTTTTAACGATGAAGGCAATT
This sequence comes from Pseudoalteromonas sp. bablab_jr010, assembly GCF_016464105.1. Lineage (NCBI taxonomy): Bacteria > Pseudomonadati > Pseudomonadota > Gammaproteobacteria > Alteromonadales > Pseudoalteromonadaceae > Pseudoalteromonas > Pseudoalteromonas sp. bablab_jr010. The sequence goes on from NZ_JACDWV010000167.1 coordinate 12,561, forward strand.
TAATTGCCACAGGTTCACCCAATCGATTGGTTGATTTATGGCAACTAGAGTCAGGTAAAAAATTACAAACGTGGCAAGTGATTCCTCGAGAAGGAAGCCGCCCGAAATCAGCCGTGGTGTTAGATGTTGCGTTTACTGATAACAACCAAGCGTTATTAACCGAAAGCTCCAGCGGATTCGCTGAAAGTTTTAATCTAAGAGAATCAAATGAATACAATTGAAGATCGTCTAATGGAACTTGAAGCGAAAGTCGCTTTTCAAGATGAAACAATTGAAATATTAAACGATGAGCTTAAAGCGCACCAACAGCAGCTGGCTAAAATGAAGCGCCAGACAGAGTTACTTGCAGAAAAGATTAAAGAAGCGCAGCAGCCATCTTTAATGTCACAAATGCAAGAGCCGCCACCGCCGCACTATTAATTTAGTAATGATAGAGCCGGGAATTAATCGCCCGGCTTAAATACACCAATCACTTGCTCAAATTGGCGTGTTGAGGCCTGAACAGCCTGCTCTGGTTGCGTCATTTTGTGGCCACACTGTACGCACTCCACTTTTTCCACATCATGTTCTTTATAAAGCATCATGGTATCCATGGCCTTACACTCAGGGCATGATGCGCCAGCAATAAAGCGTTTTCTTTGTCTCATAGATGATCTCCCGTGGCATGTAGGCGGCTATTTTAGCCTAATAATTCTCTGTTTGATACGATTGCGAAGGCTAATGTGATCCGTGTTATGATAGCGGCAATTTAATCAGTGCTGTGCAAGTAAACATTCATGATCCAAATTTCAGACATCGAACTTCTACGTGGTGGTAACGCCTTACTAAAAGGGGCTTCTGCAACCTTATTCCCAGAGCATAAAGTCGGCCTTGTTGGCGCTAATGGCTGTGGTAAATCAACGCTGTTCGCGCTATTAAAGTCTGAATTGCAACTCGATGCCGGTGAATGCCAAATTCCTAAAGACTGGTCAATTGCCTCTGTAAAACAAGAAACTCCCGCGCTCGAAATCAGCGCTCTGGATTATGTATTACAAGGTCACCCTGAATATTACGCGCTAAGAATTGCACTACGCGAAGCCGAGCAAAATAACGACGGCGATGCGCAGGCAAAAGCACATATTGGCCTAGAACATATTCAAGGCTATAGCATTGAAGCAAAAGCAGGTGAGCTATTACACGGTTTAGGTTTTAGTAATGAGCAAATTGACAACCCAGTGAGCGCCTTTTCAGGTGGCTGGCGTATGCGCTTAAACTTAGCACAAGCACTTATTCGTGATGCTGATTTATTACTGCTAGATGAGCCAACCAACCACTTAGATCTCGATGCCGTTTACTGGTTAGAGCGCTTTTTACGCGCCTACACAGGCACTCTAGTGCTTATTTCCCATGACCGAGAATTCTTAGATGCCGTTGTTGACCAAATTTGGCACATAGACGCACAAAAAATAAATGTTTATAAAGGCAATTACTCGCAATTCGAACGCCAAAAAGCAGAGCGCTTATTACAGCAACAAGCGATGTTCGAAAAGCAACAAGAACAAATTGCTCACCTAGAAAAATTCATTACGCGCTTCAAAGCAAAAGCCAGTAAAGCTAAGCAAGCACAAAGCCGCGTAAAAGCCCTAGAGCGTATGGAAAAGTTAGCCCCAGCCCATGTTGACTCACCCTTTGATTTTGAATTTGCGGAGCCAACAGCGCTGCCAAACCCGTTAATGACTCTTGACCAAGCCAAAGCAGGCTATGGCGACACCACCATTTTGCATAGCATCAAGCTAAACCTTGTGCCGGGTAGCCGTATTGCGCTGCTTGGCCGAAATGGTGCGGGTAAGTCAACACTGATTAAATTATTAGCTGGCGATTTACAACCTCAAGCAGGTGAAGTATTTCAGCATCAGGGCTTAAATATTGGTTACTTTGCGCAGCATCAACTTGAGTCACTTGATTTAAAAGCCAGTGCAGTGACCCATTTACAACGTTTAAATCCGCAAGCTCCTGAGCAATCATTGCGTGACTTTTTAGGCGGTTTTGCATTCTTTGGCGATAAAGCACTTGAGCCAGTTGCGCCATTTTCTGGCGGTGAAAAAGCCCGTTTAGTGCTAGCAATGCTGGTGTACCAAAAGCCAAACCTACTGTTACTGGATGAGCCAACCAACCACCTAGACTTAGAAATGCGTCATGCCTTAGTAATGGCGCTACAAGGCTTCGAAGGTGCTATGGTGACCGTATCGCACGACCGTCACATGCTTAAAAATACCGCTGATGAGTATTACCTTGTTGATAACGGCGAAGTAACACAATTTGGTTATGACCTTGATGCCTATTACCAATGGCTACTCAATGCCAATAAAGAAGCTGCTAAAAGCCCTGAAGACAATACCCCTAAAGCCCATTCAAGCGTTAACCGCAAAGAGCAAAAGCGCTTAGAAGCTGAGTTCAGAAAGTCAGTGCAGCCGTTGAAAAAGCAAATCGAAAAGCTTGAAAAGCAACTTGATAAGTACTCTACTGAGCTTGGTGAAATCGAAAACGCACTTGCCGATAATGATTTATATAGTGATGAAAATAAAGCCAAACTGACAGAGCTACTCGCTAAGCAAGCAAGTTTAACACCCAAGCTTAATGACGTTGAAGAAGAGCTGCTCATGGCACTTGAAGAGCTTGAAGAAAAAGAGCAGGCCTTTGCCGATGAAACCGCTTAACAGCGAACAGTTTTGGCAGTTTGCATGCAAGCTTTACAGCAAAGACGGCATGCAAACCAAGCTACTAGGCTATCAAGACCAGCAAAGCAAAAATGTTAACCTTTGCCTGCTTCTTTATTATCTTGATTCGTTAGAGCTGGCTGTAACACCCTCTCAACTGAGTGAGCTTGAGTCGTGCATTGCCGAATTTGACCAACAGGCTTTACAGCCCCTACGAGCCACACGCGCCTACCTTAAAACCATTCAAAACGAGGTTTCAGACTACCCTACCATTCGCAAAGAGCTACTTAGCGCAGAATTAAAGCTAGAAAAAAAGCAGCAACAATTACTGATAAACGCAGCAAATACCATGATATTCACCCTCCATAAACAGGCTGAAAATGTAAGGCTTTATTTAAGCGACAAGCAGTAAAATCTAGTCGGTAGCAATCTTAATTGAACTGCCCTCAGTAAAGGCCCCTTTCTATCTGCTTAAAACTTATAGCTAAAAGCTCCGAACTCCCCTAATAAACTTGATCCAAATCAACAATTAAATCGCCTTATTTAGCATCAGGAAAATAGCTTGATCTGGATCATATCTGCCGTCCTCAAGCCAGCCTATGATTAACCCATAGACATTAGGAGGCACAACCATGAACGTATTCTTTAGAGATTTTTTTAGCGACCCAGTTTTATTTATGTCATTCGGCATTTTGGCAGTTGTTATCGTTTTATGCCTTTTCTATGTTGGTTACTTCATTAAAAAAGTACATGACGCAGAAGTTCCTAAGTAAGAATTAAGCACGACGCACAAAGCCCCTATCCAATTTATTGTTTAGGGGCTTTTTATTTGTGTATAGCTAAAATCTTGTTGCTGTTCTCAAAAAGCAAAAACTTGCTACAATAGGTGCTTATTTTGTTTCGAAAGTGTCAGCTATGTTACCTGAATTTAAGCCTGCGTGGTGGATGCGCAATCGCCATTTACAAACCATAATGCCGCGCTTTTTTCGCCCTTTTCATAATACCCGGTATGACTTATCGACTATCGATACCCCTGATGGTGACTTTTTAGAACTGGCTTGGGCAACACCTCATAATGAGCAAGCCCCCCTCGCTATTGTATTGCATGGTTTAGAAGGCAATATAAATAGCTTTTATGCTAAAGGCATGATGAAAAAACTTAAGCAACAAGGCTTTGCTGTAGTTTTAATGCATTTTCGAAACTGCTCGCGCGAAGTTAACCGTTTAGCACGTGCTTATCACAGCGGCGAAACAGAAGACCTGCGCTTTTTCATCAATCACCTTAAGAGTAAATTCCCAAAACGCCCGTTATTTGCCGTGGGCTTTTCACTAGGTGGTAATGTACTAGCAAAATATTTAGGTGAGCATGGTACTAAATCGAACTTAACTGGCGCAGCCGTTGTTTCGGCACCATTTGACTTGTCATCATCGTGCGAAGTTATTCGTAAAAGCTTAGGTAAGATTTATCAAAAATATTTGCTCGATCGAATGAAAAAATCGATGCAAAGAAAGCTGCCACAAATCGAACAGCAAATTAGCCTAACGCCAGAAAAACTGATGGCGATTGATGACTTATGGCAATTCGATAATATGCTCACGGCACCATTGCATGGCTTTGCCGGTGCTGAAGATTACTATCAGCAAGCGAGTGCAAAACCATTTTTAAAAAGCATTGCAACACCTACGCTGATTGTGCACGCCAAAGATGACCCAATGTTATCAATAAAAGCCGTGCCAGATAGCTTAGATGTGAGTGAACATGTTACGCTGCGCATCTCAGAACAAGGGGGCCATGTCGGATTTATTAGCGGTAAAAACCCTTTTAAGCCCGAATATTGGCTTGAACGAATTGTTCCTGAGTATTTTCAACAATTAGTTAAAAAAGAGCAGTTATGATCATTCCCCACGAACGCCTCGATAAAGAGACTCTGTATAATTTAATCGAAAGTTATGTTTTACGTGAAGGCACTGATTACGGCGAACAAGAATTTAGCATTGAAAGCAAAGTAGCGCAGGTTCATCAACAGCTTAAAAATGGTGAAGCCATGGTGTTTTTTTCTGAGTTACATGAGTCAGTGACAATTATATCTAAAGCTGAATTCATTGCTCTACAAGCAGATCCAGAGTACCAAGCGTCGTTTAACGACTAAACTTGTAAGTTATACTGTAACCCTTCACAATGGCTTTTTAACTTAAAGAGCCATTAAAAAATGAAAAAACTAAGCTCACTGGTTGCCGCTGTTTCTTTGGCCTTAATTGGTCAAGCAAATGCAGATCAGGTTACTGCATCAGATAAAGCCATTAAACTGGCAAAAGACACTATTTTAATCGATACCCATATCGATGTGCCTTACCGTATTCATAACAAGTGGGCTGACGTAGCCAAAGCTACAAGCGACGGTGATTTTGATTATCCGCGTGCTGTGCAAGGTGGTTTGAACGCTCCTTTCATGTCAATTTACATTCCTGCAAACCTAGAATTTGAAGGCAAAGGTAAAAGCTACCAATTAGCAAATCAGTTAATCGACTCTATGGAAGCGATTGTACAACGCGCGCCAGATAAGTTCGCCATTGCAGACTCGACTGCCGATATTATAGAGCAGTTTAAACAAGGCAAAATGTCGATTGCTATGGGTATGGAAAACGGCTCACCTATCGAAGGCGACATTAAAAACCTTAAGCATTTTTATGAGCGTGGCGTACGTTACATTACGCTCGCTCACTCGCAGAGTAACCACATTTCTGATTCATCTTATGATATTCGTCGTAAGTGGAAAGGCCTGAGCCCATTCGGTAAAGAGCTGGTAAAAGAAATGAACAACATTGGTATGCTGGTTGATGTATCACATATTTCTGATGATGCGTTTTACCAAGTGATGGAAATTTCGAAAGTACCCGTGATTGCTTCACACTCATCACTGCGTAAATACACCCCTGGCTTTGAGCGTAATATGAATGACGACATGCTGTTAGCACTAAAAAAGAACGGTGGTGTTATTCAAATTAACTTCGGTTCAAGCTTTGTTACGGCAAAGGCTGGCTCTTGGTACGATCAACTTAAATCAGCAAAGGCTGAAAAGAAAAAAGACGGTACTAAGCTAGGCAAAGATTTTGATGCTGCTTATCGCGCTAAAAACCCGTTTCCATTTGCAAGCTTAGAACAAGTACTTGATCACATTGACCATGTAGTTGAGCTAATTGGCATCGATTATGTGGGTATTGGCTCTGATTACGATGGTGTAGGCGACTCTCTACCTACTGGCTTAAAAGATGTATCTAGCTATCCTAACCTAGTGCAAGGTCTAATGGACCGCGGCTATAGCAATAAAGACATCAAAAAGATTTTAAGTGGCAATATGCTACGTGTATGGCAACAAGCTGAAGCATACGCAAAAGCCCATTAATCGACATAAACTCTATTTAAAAGCGCAGCTAACTAGCTGCGCTTTTTGTTTTTATCATCATAAGTAATTGATAATACAAATAGCTTGTTTTAATCTGCAGATATTACAAAGCAACTTGGATGATGTGATATGTCGACTTGGCAAGGGAGTACTGCGCTGGCATTTGCAAGCATTGCACTGGGCTTATCAATTTATAGCTATACAAAAGTAAACTCGACTGACAAGCCTGTAGTTATACAGCAGGCAAAACCTAACTTAAAAGAGTTAACCATTCCAGAGCAAGACAGAGAAAACCTAGTTGCCTTACATGGCTATATTTTAGATCTCGAAACACGCATTCACGAGCTTGAAAATCAAACCCACACTCTTGACCAAGAGCGACTGACCTCATTGGTAAAACAAGCAATGGCACAGCAAGAAAGTGAGCGACGAGCTGAGATAGAAAAAAGGAACCCAGCATTGGGTTGGCTAGGAAATTTACCTGATGACTACCGCGAACGCATCAAAGCAGACCCACAATATGCCGACAGCTCAATAAATGAAGCACTTGCTACCTTACTCAATTTAAGTAAGTCCGAAAATGAGCGCTTAGCAGCCTACGGGCAACTAAAAATGACCTTAAGCATGCTCAGACGCGACTTAGATGAAAGCCAAGAAAATGCTGTTATCGATGCCATGATAAGCATTAGCGAATACACTAATGACCCTAAGATTCGTGTCAGTACTTTAGAGAATTTATCTCGCCAAAATAACGTCTCGCCTAAGCTCGCTGAGCATTTTCAAAAGCTGTTACAAACAGACGATAATGATTATGTTCGCAATATTTCTGCCACAGCCCTCATCGGCCAATTTTTCCGTGCAACAAGAGACGGCAACAATAGTTATGCCAGTGATTTAGCAGAACGAATTACCACCCTTGAGAATAGCAGTAATGCAAAAGCCGCCGAAATCATGGCTGAAAACCTAAAAGGTCCACGCTTAAGAGAAGAACTAGATAAAGCGTTGGGGAAATAAAAAAACCGTAAGTTGCCACTAGTAAAAGGCTCTAGCTCTTGGGTTTTACTTTACGGTGCTTTTTGACTCGCCCGTGTTTAGGGATGATTGTTAAGTACATTACTAAAGCTAACCACGAAAAGAAGATGATACCGATTAACCAAGCATTCTTTTCGTGGCCTTGCGTGCGTTTACTATTGAGCACAATGACCACAGGTAAAATGTAGGCACTGAGTACGATAATTAAAAACACAACTTCATTCATATACACCAATTCACTTAATTAAAAGTATTATTGCGGATTGGTACTATACCAACGCTGACCAATCAACTTCGTCGCTCAAAACTCGTTCAGCAGCGATATAATGCAAAATATCTCTCTCACTCACCACGTAATCAAGCGGCGGGTTTAAGTCCATATTTTTTGCACTCAAATTATGTGCGACACCCAGTAATATAGCATCGTGACTATATTTAAAGTGATGAAACAGTTTGCCAAATTCCATTGCTTGCACGCCTTTTGGAATTGGTAAACTAAATTGAGTATCACCGTGCAATGTCGATAGTAACTCTTCTTGCACGCGACTTGAACCCGGGTCTTGCATTGAACGCACTAATATCTCGGCTGATTTAGCACTGCTACATTCTACATTGTGGCAATGCTCATGTAGCATTTCGATTTTAGTTTCATCAGTAAAGTGCGCACTAATGTGGCACTGTTCATTTACCAACTTGCTAATACGTAATGCCGTTGTAAACGTTTGGTCATCATCTTGGCCATCAATAATAATTTTATCGGCCCGGCCAATCGCAATTCGGTTCAACTCATCTAGGTCAGTAAAGCTAGTTAAGCGTGCAAAATCAACCATCGGGTTTGCTAAAAATGGATGCTCCATTTGCTCCGTAACGGCCAATAAAATACGACGATCTAAACGTTTATGATCGGCCAAGATATAATCGACCATCTTCTTAGTACGTGTATCATGCCAACCAAAGATAATAATGTGATTGTTTATATGTGCGAAGCTTTTATCACCCGTCATAGCGCGCCTAATTAAATAAGTTACTGTTTGCCCTGTTTTTCCTAACAGAACGCCAAATAATGCTAAACCAAAAGGTATTTGCAGTAATGCGACAATCCAACGGCCAAGCTCAGTGCTCGCACTAAAGTCGCCATAGCCAACTGTTGACGTAGTTACTACATAATAATAAAAATAAGTGCCAAGAGGTGTAAGAGCTTGCTCTCCTGCAAGCATAAGCAGCCACCAAATTAGTAGCATATGCAAAAGCGTGGTAAGCACCACAGCCTGCCAACTTACTTGATCAATATGGCTGCGAATAAGAACTACTATTCGATTAAAAAAATAGTGCATGATCCTTGCAATTTATCGTGGGGGAAATTATCGATACGGTACTGTAATGCAGGATATTTAGCAACAGGCGCTAAATTGAACATACATGTCGATGAAAAATAATAGTAGACTATACTATCTCTGTATTAGGTGTTTAGGGTGAAATATGTCAGGTGTTCTTGCTTCTGTTGATAAGCGTACGCAACTGGTCGGTGAAAACCGCTTAGAGCTTTTGCTATTTTACCTTCACAGCCGTCACTTATTTGCTCTAAATGTGTTTAAAGTTAAAGAAGTAGTAAAGCTGCCACCAATTAGCAAGATCCCTCATGCGCACCCAAAAGTATCGGGGGTAGTCAATATACGCGGTGAATCAATTCCGGTTATTGACTTACGCAAGGCGATTAATATGCCTGAAGCTAAAAACATCGAAGATACAAACCTAGTTATCACTGAATACAACCGCACTGTGCAAGGCTTTTTAATTGGTAAAGTTGATCAGATCATTAATATGACATGGTCAGATATCATGCCACCGCCAACCGCAATTGGTAAAAATCACTACCTAACAGCCTTAACGAAAGTAAAACGCGATGGCCAAGAACATCTAGTTGAAATTATCGATGTAGAAAAAGTGCTCGCCGAAATCGTTGAGTATGAAGTACAAATATCTAATGACATTCTTGATAAAAGTATCGTGAATGAATTTGCAGGCCGCAAAATTCTTCATGCCGATGATTCGCCAACGGCTCGTAAACAAGTAAGCGATACCTTGTCGCAACTTGGCATCGAAATCATACCTGCTCGTAACGGACTTGAAGCACTCGAAATGTTAAAAGGCTGGGCTGATCAAGGCAAAGATGTTGAGAAAGAATTACTCATGGTGATCACCGATGCAGAAATGCCGGCAATGGATGGCTACCGCTTAACACACGAAATTCGTAACGACAGCCGCATGAAAAACCTATATATCGTGCTTAACACATCTTTGAGTGGTAGCTTTAATCAAGCTTTGGTTGAGAAGGTTGGTTGTAATGCGTTTTTATCAAAGTTCCAGCCAATACTGCTAGTCGAAGAAGTTCAGGCTCGCTTAAAAGCGGTGCTTGAGCAAGATTCACAGTAATTAATTTTAGCATTTGTTTTTGAAGGCATAAGCTCAAGCAACGACGTCGCAATTTGCCAATCATCGTTATTCATGATTTATTGGCACTATCGATTCGACGACAACAATAAAAACCATGCTAAATCGCGTTGCTAAACCATTCACTAATCTAGTAGAGCGTTATCTACCCGACCCATTTGTATTTGTTATATTACTCACTTTGCTGAGCTTTATCGTTGCGAGCCTCTTTACGCCATCAACGCCCACGCAAGTGCTCGCGGCTTGGGGTGGTGGTTTTTGGAACCTGCTACAATTCGCCATGCAAATGTTGCTGGTGCTGCTAACGGGCTACATGCTAGCGAGTACCCCGGTGATGCGCAGCATACTCAACAAGCTTGCGACTTTCGCCAACAGCTCTGCCAAAGCGATTATACTCGTTACGCTCGTGTCATTATTGGCTAGCTGGCTAAATTGGGGCTTCGGTTTAGTTATTGGCGCTTTGTTCGCCAAAGCAATTGCGAAACAAACCCGCGTTGATTACCGTTTGTTAGTAGCCAGTGCCTATTCAGGTTTTATTGTTTGGCATGCTGGCTTAGCCGGTTCAGTGCCGCTGACCATCGCAACCGATGGCCACTTTGCACAGCAAAGCATTGGGGTGATAGGTACCGAAAACACAATTTTTTCGGCATTTAATATCGCTATTGTTGTGGGCTTGTTTATTATCATGCCGTTGGTAAATCGCTATATGCTGCCAAGCGAAAAAGATAGTGTTTATGTTGACCCCGCAAAGCTTGATGATGAAACGCAGCAAATAGCAACACCCACCCGCCCTGCCGAAGTCATAGAACATAGTCGTTTGCTTGGTATGGGAGTAGGTGCCGTTGGTCTTGCCTATTTATTTTATTATTTTGTGTTAAACGGAGGCGGCTTAAACTTAAATAGCGTGATCGCAATTTTCTTATTTAGCGCAATTTTACTGCATCAAACACCGCATAATTTACTTAGCAGCTTACAGCAAGCAATCCCTAGTGGCGCTGGCATTGTGATTCAATTTCCATTTTATGCCGGGATCATGGCGATTATGGTAAAAACGGGACTTGCTCAACAAATATCTGAAGGGTTTATTGCCATTGCAACAGCCGAAACACTGCCATTTTGGAGCTTTTTAAGTGCAGGGTTTGTGAATATATTTGTGCCATCAGGCGGCGGCCAATGGGCGGTGCAAGCGCCGATTGTCATTCCTGCAGCACAAACACTTGGCGCGGATATGCCACGGGTTGCTATGGCTGTCGCATGGGGCGATGCTTGGACTAACCTTATTCAGCCGTTCTGGGCACTCCCCGTACTTGCTATTGCCGGCTTAAAAGCAAAAGACATCATGGGCTTTTGCCTTGTACAGCTTATCATCACCGGCGTGTTTATATCGTTAATGCTGAGTTTTTATCCTTAACACCAAATTAGGAAGTGATAAAGACACTTCCTAATATCTGGCAATACGAGTTAACTTGCTAAGATCTTCATTGGTAAGCTTAGGATTGGGCTTTGTGAGTCGGCAAAGTGCATCATCACAGCAACGTGACCTGCAACAACCAGTGCGTACATTACTGCTGAAAAACCTTGCCCGTAAGTATCAAGAGGAATGAGGTGTGAGTAGTGACGCCCGCGCCACTCAAAGATAATCTCAAGTGCCCCTACAAATAAGAAAAACACCAGTAGCATCAAGCCAAAGGTGTAACTCAGCCACAAGCCAAATAACACACCTAATAAACATACACTTAGGCCTATCCATGAACGCATCGAAAAACTAATGCTTTTAAGTACATGGCCACCATCCAAGGGCAGAACAGGTAACAAGTTAAATAGGTTTAACAGTGCACTGAGTACCGCCACACCGGCGAATATTTCCATTTCAGTGGCGTAGTAAAGCACCACTCCTAGCACTGAGGTAATTAAGCCAAAAGCGGGCCCCATGAGTGAGATCACCACATCTTGCCATCGAGTGGTAATTTTATCATCAGAAACAGCCAAACCACCGACAAAGGGAATAAGGTAAATACCTTTCGTTTTAATGCCAAAATATTTCATTGCGCGCACATGACCGTATTCATGCACAACCAAGCAAGCGATTAACATTAAGGCAAATTCAATGGAAAATAGCCAAGCGTAGCCAGCCACCGAAGCACCCGCTAACGCAGCTTTCACGACTTTTGCACTTTTGAATAATTTAAAACCTAATGCCAGCAAACCAATAATGCCGCGTTTTGGTTCGGCTTCTTGCAACTCAGGTAAAGCAAGTTGACTTACCTGCTGCTGATTAACAAAAACCACTAAGCTTTTTTCGTGCACTTTACTGGTATCAAGGCCAATACGCTGCCCCTGAAAATCAAACTCATAAAGTTTTGGCTCTGGATTATCGAAGGCAATTGCTTGTTGTTGATGAAAAAGCTGAATTAACTGTGAGCCGTTTAAATGCAAAATAAAGATTTCATCTGCGAGACTCAACTGAAGTCTGACCATAGTTCTTATAAATACGAATAAAAAGTGCGGCTATTATACTTCGCACAGATAAAATTACGAGTTTCAACCCCTTAAGTGATTGTTCATTTATTATACAAAAAGAAATCGATAAACATGACTTAATGCAATTTTTCTACTACTTTTATAATAGTATTCTCATTCAAGGAATGAATATGGTTAAGTCAAATAGGCACATTCTCGTCGTAGATGATTCGAAAGCAATTTTAATTGTCATGCATGCTATTTTGAATGAGCTCGAAGTCCCTCATATCACCACCAGCTTAAGTGCTGAGGAAGCACTAGAAAAAATAAAAAAAGCCCCGAAATACTTTGATGCTGTTTTTACTGATCTCAATATGCCAGACATGGATGGCATGGAACTTATCCGCCATTTAGGCGCCATGAAATACCAAGGTGCAATTGCCATTATTTCTGAGATGGACCCTAAGGTTATAGACCTAGCTGCTGACTTAGCTCGTAAGCATAACGCTCACTTAATTGGTAATGTTTCTAAGCCAGTACAATTAAATCAAGTTTACTTACTACTTCAAAAGTTGGAACACTTTGCTATTCATGTTGAACGAACTCAGGCGCCTATTTCTGAATCATTACTACTGCATGCTATCAGCCACAATGAAGTGATCCCGTTTTATCAGCCTAAAATTAATCGTCATGACAACCGGGTTGAAAGTATTGAAGTATTAGCACGGATCAACACGCGTCAAGAACAAGAAATCATTTTGCCCGAACGCTTTATTTGTGTTGCTGAAGATTTGGACTTGATAAACCTTATTACTTTTCAATTATTTGAAAAAGCCACTAGCGATTTTATTGAAATAAAGGAAAACTTTGATCAAAACTTAAAGCTCGCTTTCAATTTATCACCCTCGCAACTAGAAGATTTAAGCTGCCCAGATAAACTTGCGTTAATCTTACACTTAAATAATTTAACTCCAAGTGAAATCATCCTCGAAATCACTGAGCAGTATGCACTTAGAAGTGCGGCACAGCTCGAAACACTCAACCGTTTACGAATGCGCGGTTTTGGTATTTCGCTCGATGACTTTGGCACTGGCTTTACTAATGTTCAACAACTCAAAACGCTACCGTTTACCGAAATTAAGATCGATCGCACCCTGATTAGCAATATTGAAACCGATCAGTTTTCCCAAGTGATTGTTAGTAGCTTAGTGAATATAGCGATACAAGAAGATCTCGCTATTGTAGCCGAGGGCATTGAGCGAGTGGAAGAACTCGAATACCTCGACCGCTACAAAGAGTTTATTCTTATGCAGGGCTTTTTGCTGTGCCGCCCGAAAGCCAAAGAAGACTTTTTAAATTGGTCACTCTCATGGCGACAAATGGTAAAAACCGCAGCGGGGCATCGCCGCTAAGGTTGACGCTTATCGTCACTGACGATGGTATTACTCGATGCTAAACGTTGTCGCCAACGCTGTTTGGCGACTTTTTGCATATTAGCTGATTGATCGTGCTCATCAACAATTTCGAGCCCCATTAATGCTTCGATTAAATCTTCAAGGGTGACAATACCTTGCACATCACCGTATTCATCCACGACTAAACAAATATGCGTGCGCTCAGACAGTAAGGTTTCGAGTAAAGTCGGCACATGTAAGGTTTCTGGTACGGTGTAAATAGGCTTAACGAGCTTGCTAATTTTATAGTCTTCACCTAGACGATGATAAGCCAGCATAATGTCATTTTTATGCACAAAACCAATAATATCATCACCATTTTTGTCATAAACCAATACCCTAGAAAACGAAGAAGAACCATGCTCCGCCAAGTATTGGTTTACAGTTAAATCTTTATGTACTTTAAAAAGCACCGTACGTGGTGTCATTAAGGTATCGAGTTTGGCATGACGAAAATGCAGCAGGCTGCGAATGATTTCAGATTCATCTTGCCCAAGGGCTCCAGATTCAGTACCAATATCAGCCATGGCTTCAATTTCTTGGCGAATATAATAGGCTTCATCGTAATTACGCCCTAAAAAGCGCGTTAAAATATCTGCAAACCACACAAAGGGTTTTAGAATAAACACCAACCAAATTAGGCTCACACTAACAATGGGTGTTAATCCTCGCCAATAATTAGCCCCTAATGTTTTCGGAATAATTTCAGAAAGCACCAACACCAATAGCGTCATAATTGCAGAGGCAACGCCAACCGCAGCATCTGAAAACACCACTGCAGCTTGTGCGCCAACACCAGCTGCGCCTGCCGTGTGCGCTATGGTATTTAACGTAAGTATTGCTGCCAGCGGTTGGTCTATATTGTCTTTAAGCTTACCAACACGTTTTGCCAGTTGTGGTTGTTGCTTTCTGAGCATGGCAACATAACTTGGCGTAATACTTAACAGTACCGCTTCCATCACTGAGCACAAAAACGAAACCGTAATAGCAACAAACATATAAACAAGTAACAATGTCACGCTAAGCCCTCTTAAAAAGTTAACCTGCTCACCATAGCAATTGAAATCCACAAGCTCAAACCCGACTGCAATCTAACGCAGAGCACTTTTTGGCTAATTTGCAGCGTGCTATATTGGTTTAAATTACCTTCAACAGGCGAAACTATGACACTTTCAACTACTTGGCTAAGCCAATCAGCCAAGCTAAAAACAACATTTAGTGCATTAGCGTTATGTGCGTTAAGCAATACTGCGATGGCCGCTGCCATTGATAAATCAGCGGTGCAATTTATTGGCCCTCTTGACGAAGATATGCAACTTAAGCCATATCAAACGGATCATCGTGATGCCATTATTGCTAACCTATTACCAAGCTTGCAAAACAGCAGCGATAGCATGCGTGTTTTTGGTAATGAACTTGACTGGCAATCATTCGATAAAGTGAGTGCGCTAACACTTGGTGGTTTACAGGCACTCAAATTTACCGCCTCAACTGAACGTTTTAGCCAAGGCTCATTAACACTTAAAGGCATTGAAAACGCGCAGCTATTTATTGATGGTGAAAAGCAAACAGAAAAAAATAAAAGCTATGAGCTAGCTTTAAGCCAAGGCGATCATCAGTTTATTATCATCACTGAGCAAGTAGCCAACTGGAATGAGGTTGAGCTTGATTTTACGGCTAAGTCAGAACTAGATGCTGTGCAATTTAGTGCTAAACAACAACACGGTTTGTCGGCTAAGCAATTATTCGATGCGCCAACGGTTAGTTATATTTCAATGGCACCAAATGGCGATTACTTCATAACTAGCCAACGTCATTACGAAGATGCAACCGCTAATCAAGCGCAATATGTTACTGAGCTTAAAGACGCAAAAAACAATACACTTTATCGCTTTGAGTCAGCCCAGCCGAGTAACATAACTTGGAGCCCAGATAGCAAAAGCTTAGTGTATTTATTAAATGGCGAGCTTAAGCGTTTAAACCTAAAAACCATGCAACTTAGCGTCATTGCTAAAAACCTCGCGGGTGCAAGTGGCTTTCAGTTTTTCGATAACAACAGCTTAATTTTTAGTTGGTCGAAGTCTCCAACAGACAATGGCAAGCTCGCTAAACATTACCAAGGCCTGCAAGACCGTTGGTCGTATGCTCGTACCACATCGCAAGTCTATTTACTCGATATCGCCACAGGTCTAAGCAAAATCTTAAGCCAAGGCCCACTTAGCCATTCACTTGAAGATTTTGACGCTAAAAGCGGCCACGTTTTAATGAGCCGCTCTGCACAAGCAATGCAGCTATCACCACAACCAGCAACAGAACTTGTTGAGCTAAACCTAGCGACATCGGCAACTACGGTACTTGGTCAATACAATACATTTAATCAGGCTAAATATACTGACGACGGAATTTATGTCACTGCCGGACCAGATTTTAATAATGGCTTAGGTCGTAACCTTCCTGAAGGGATGCTTGCGAATAACTATGACGGTCAACTTTATTTACTCAGCCGTGACGGTAAAAAGGCAAGAGCGCTAAGTAAAGAGTTTAACCCGGCTATCGGCCAGTTACACGTACTTAAAAACGGTGATGCGCTTATTAAAGTGACCGAGCAAGATACCGTACAACTTTATCAATTCGACTTAAGCAAAAAGCGTTTTAATAAAGTGAATACGGGTTTTGATGTTGTTGAGCAAGTTAGCTACTCACACGAACGCACCCCGCGCATTTTGGTTACCGGCACCACAGCGTCAACACCTCAGCAGTTAAAACAACTCAGCTTAGGTAAAGGTCGCGCTAAAGTAGTGTGGGACTCTAAGCCAATTGGCTATAAAAATACGCAAGTAGCCTCACTGGAAGAGTTTAACTTTACTAATAAAGATGGCATTGAAATTAAGGGCCGCGTTTATTTACCCCATGATTTAGATAGCAATAAACAATACCCTGCACTGGTTTATTATTATGGTGGTACATCGCCAGTAACCCGTGGTTTTACCGGTCGCTACCCATTTAACCTATGGGCTGAGCATGGCTATGTTGTTTACGTTGTACAACCTACGGGCGCAACAGGCTTTGGCCAAGAGTTCTCGGCTAAACACGTCAACGCATGGGGTGAATACACCGCCAACGATATCATCGACGGTACTAAAGCCTTTTTAGATAAATATAACTTTGTAGATAGTAAACGTGTGGGTAATTTAGGGGCCTCTTACGGCGGCTTTATGACCATGCTACTCGCAACTAAAACAGATATGTTCAGTGCATCGATTGCTCATGCTGGAATTTCAAACATCACCTCGTATTGGGGCCAAGGCTGGTGGGGTTACTTATACTCAGCTGAAGCATCTAAAAATAGCTATCCCTGGAACAATCCTACACTTTACAGCCAACACAGCCCGGTTTTTCATGCTGACAAAGTAACAACGCCGTTATTACTCCTTCATGGTGATTCAGATACCAACGTACCGGTTGGTGAAAGCCACAATATGTACACGGCATTAAAATTATTAGGTAAAGATGTTGACCTGATTGAGTACAAAGGTGCAGATCACCAAATTTTTGCTCGTGATAAACGCTTCGACTGGTGGAATACCATGTTGGCTTATTTCGATAAAAACTTAAAAGATCAGCCACAATGGTGGCAATACCTTTATCCTGAAAAGTAGTTTAATCACTTGGCTGAGCACTGTGCGAGTGCTCAGCTTTCATCCTTTGCAACTATCGCTAAGCCATTAAATTGTAAGAAATAGTTATAAACCTTATCATGACTCTTCTCAGCCTTTGCCATACAGTGCTAACATTACAACAAATCAAGTGTGAAATTAAAGCGAATGACTATTCAAGTTTTATTGGTTGAAGACGACGAACTACTCGTTAAACGCATTCTTAATCATTTTAATGAAACTGAGTTTAATATTGAGGTAGATTCAACGGGTGCAGATGCATTAAGCATTGTACAATCGCGTGCTTCATCAAAAAAAGCAATCTCTTTAGCCGTTATCGACATTGTGTTACCAAAACGCGATGGGCTTTTGCTTGCCAAAGAGCTTAATGCACTAACAGACATTGGCGTTATTGTGCTGTCTAGTCGTGACTCGCAAGCTGACCGTATTGCAGGTCTTGCACAAGGTGCCGATGACTACATTTGCAAACCAGTTGACTTACTTGAACTTGAACTAAGAATGCGCGCTCTGTTTAAACGCATAAAAGGCTCTCAGCAAGATGATGAGAGCGAAGAGTTTATTGAATATGCCGACTTTAAACTGCACCCTGATAACCGCACATTAGTCACCCCTAATGGTGAAGAGTCTCGTCTTACTGAAGCAGAACACAAGGTACTTATTTGCCTTATTGCAAATGCGGGTAAAGCGACATCACGTGAAAAAATTTCCGAAGAAATTGGTCAGCCTGACTGGAGCCCAAGCGATCGTACCGTTGATGTACTTATTGGCCGCTTACGTAAAAAACTCAGCGATGAAAAAGACCAAAAGCGTATCGTAACCGTTCGCGGTAAAGGCTACATGCTATCAATTTAAAAGCTCACTAAAACTGCGTTAATTGGCTTATTAGCCGTTCAAACGCACGATAATTCAACGCCTCTTTTAATTCGTTTAAAGTAATTGCAGGCTGTGCTTTTAGGTCGCTAATGGTACGTGCCACTTTAATAATGCGATGATATGAACGCGGTGATAACGCCAGTTTTTCGCTGGCTTTTGCTAAAAACTGCAACTCAGCAGTTGCCAACTCACAATGAATGCTCATTTCTTTATTATTCAAGCGCGCATTCACTTTGCCTTGTCGGTTGAGTTGAATTGCATAAGCTCTTTCGACTCTGGCTCTTACTTGTTCACTGCTTTCTTCTACTTGCGTGCTCTGCAATTGACTACTGGTGAGTCGCGGCAGCTCAATTTGTAAATCAATCCTATCGATAAATGGTCCAGATACCCGAGATAAGTACCGCAATACTTGATCTGGCGTTGCACGCTTATCGGTATGGCTTCCTGTGGGGCTAGGGTTTAATGCGGCGATCAGCTGGAATTGCGATGGAAATTCCATTTGTCGTGCCGCTCGCGATATAGTCACCACGCCCGTTTCCATTGGTTCACGCAGTGAATCGAGCACTTTTCTTTCAAATTCGGGTAACTCATCTAAAAACAGAACGCCATTATGAGCGAGAGAGATTTCACCCGGTTTAGGATTTGAGGAACCACCAACAAGGGCAACAGCAGAGCAAGTATGATGTGGGTTTCTGAAGGGGCGTTCACGCCAATTCGATAAATCAACCGACTGACCAATTATCGAATATAATGCGGCAGTGCTTATTGCTTCATCATCAGACATAGTTGGCATAATCGTAGGCATACGCTGAGCAAGCATTGACTTGCCAGTACCTGGAGGGCCAAGAAATAGTAAATTATGACCACCAGCCGCAGCAATTTCGAGCACTCGTTTAGCCCCAGGTTGACCTTTCACGTCACTTAAATCGAGTAGCGAGTCACGCTGCGGCTGTTGCTCTGGATAACAAATATTAAGTGGCAGGGGTTGCTGGTTTAATAAGTCATTCCAAACATCTTGTAAAGAGTAAACGGCCTTTCGAGAAACGCCCGAAACAAGGCTTGCAAGATTATCGTTTTCGGCGGGTAAAAAACAACAGCGCCCCTGCTCTTTCGCTCCTAACACCGAAGGCAAAATAGCATTCACCCCTCTTACCTCACCATTTAAAGCCAGTTCTCCGTAGAACTCATAACGATGAATATCGGGGCAGTTTATTTGCCCAGAGGCGACCAAGATACCCACTGCAATAGCCAAGTCAAAACGGCCACCCTCTTTAGGTAAATCAGCAGGCGCAAGGTTGACGGTTATTCGTTGGTCAGGAAAGCCAAACTGTGAGTTTTCGAGTGCGCTACGCACTCTATCTTTTGACTCTTTGACTGACGCTTCTGGCAAGCCAACGATATGAAAAGCAGGTAAGCCGTTGCCTAAGTGTACTTCTACAATCACTTCAGGAGCTTGCACACCTACTTGTGCACGAGAAAATATTCTAGCTAAAGACACGATCCATGATGTCCCTATCATTCATTCTTAATACTAATCTTAGTCGGGATATTTAAAAACGTGTAATGTAAGGTGCCATTTCATTGCAGCTAAACGCAGTGATAAGGTCATAAGCATAGCCAACACCATGGCCATTTCGGTCACTAAACCCAGTGAGATACTTAATGTGTAAACAATCCCACCTGCGATGCAAGTAATAGCATAGAGCTCACCTTTTAACAGCATCGGCATATTTCCAGCCAACACATCACGGATAACGCCACCAAAACACCCTGTGATCACACCCATAATAATCGCGGTGGTATCAGGCACACCGGCAAGCATGGCTTTTTGCGCCCCCATCACCGCAAAAAATGCTAAACCAAAAGCATCTGCCACTTGCAATGCATTAAGTGAAATCGAACGCTGTTCATTGATTAAACGAGTGGTAACAAATACAGAAAGTAATATAGCCCAGAAATAGCTTTGATCATGTAACCAAAATACGGGCACATCTAAAATAACGTCGCGCACAGTTCCACCGCCAATAGCAGTGACTGTGGCTAACACAACAACCCCAAAGCCATCCATTTTTTTGTCGTACGCTAATAGCGTTCCAGAAACAGCAAACACGGCTACGCCGATTAAATCAAACCAATGGTAAAGTTCAGTCATGTTTGTAACTAAAAAGTAATGTTAGTGCCGTTGTAACATAAACTTTTCAATCTTTTAAGCGAAGATTAGATCTAAGTAGGTTAGCTGGTGTGTATTTTGATTTACTACGACTATCAATCCTAAAAAAACAGCCCAGTACTTCATACTGTGCTGGGCTTTATATACCCAAACCATTTCAAGGTGCGAGTTTCAGTTGGAATTAAAAGCGATTTAGGCAAGGCATTGATTGCAAGTAATAGTGGTTCTATTGTTAAAATCAATAACGCAGTATAAATCGCTTTTAAACCAACCCTTTGGGCGCTTCGCAGGCACTTACTCTCATCGTTGTTACTTCTTAAAAGGG
>NZ_JACDWV010000168.1:0-449 GCF_016464105.1 Pseudoalteromonas sp. bablab_jr010
GCCTTTGGATAAGACCCGAAAACAACACCGCTCGGCTTCAAACTGGCGCTCAACATCTAATAGCACAAAGAGGATAAGAGACGCTTCGCTGAAGAGGAAGAAAAAAAATGATCCTATGGTTCCCTCATTTTCTTCTTATTCTCTTCTCTTTGTGAAAATATTTTCTGCACTGAAGTACCTGCTACAAAATGGGCCTTTGGATAAGACCCGAAAACAACACCGCTCGGCTTCAAACTGACAGCTCAACATTTAATAGCACAAAGAGGGTAAGAGGCATTTCGCTGAAGAGGAAGAAAAAAATGATCCTGTGGTTCCCTCATTTTCTTCTTATTCACTTCTCTTTGAAAAAAATTTTCGGCACTGAAGTACCTGCTACAAAATGGGCCTTTGGGTAAGACCCGAAAACAACACCGCTCGGCTTCAAACTGACAGATCAACATTTAATAGCA
>NZ_JACDWV010000169.1:0-5192 GCF_016464105.1 Pseudoalteromonas sp. bablab_jr010
ACCTGATAGTGTACTTGATGAATACAACGAAGATTACAAATGGCTAGCCCAGGTTTATGAGTCGGTAAAACCTGCCTCAGATAACATTGGTAAGTTGTTATGGCTAACGCTAGGCGCACAAACAACACAACTCATACACGATAACGTGCATGTAGGTAATGTGCACAACCTAGAAGAGTTTGTGCTTGATGCTGACGTTATCGAAAACATATTTAATAACCCAGACCCACGTAAAACAAAACAGCTTGAAAAAGAGCTCGCAAAGCGTTTTAAAGACCGTGGCGACTTACCTGTATTTAAATCGTTAAGCGAACGATTAGAAGCCCTTCGCGACAAAGCCGAAAAAGGCCTAATAGCCTCAATCGACTTTGTTAAAGAGCTGTGCAAAATTGCCAAAGAAACCGTCCAGGCAGAAAAAGAATTAGACGACGAACTGCAAGAAAAAACACCCAAAGCCGCATTAACAGACCTGTTTTTAGAGCTTAAAGACGATCAAACCCCCGCAGTAGTAGAGCGCATAGTAACCGACATAGACGCCATTGTACGTGTTGTTCGCTTCCCTGGCTGGCAAGGGACAACCGGCGGCGAACGCGAAGTACAAAAGTCACTACGCAAAGCATTACTCAAATACAAACTCCACACAGACCAAATACTGTTTGATAGAGCGTATGGGTATATAAAGGAATATTATTGATGACAATTATTTTAGGGGCTGGGTATGCAAGTTTTAGATGACATCTGGTCTACGATAAAAGGTAATGCAAAGACCAGAATCAAAGATCCCATAGCAGGAACGTTTATTGTTTCATGGTGTTTTTGTAACTGGGATAAATTAGCGCTTTTGTTTTGGGGTAAAGGCGACTTAGAGAAAAGAATAAATGCTTTAGTCGAAAGTATGTCTGTGTTGTCAAATCCAAGTCTATTAAAACAAGATTTAGATTTATTAGTAATACCGACAGTACTAACTATAGGCTACTTATTTATACTTCCTTGGGCTTCTTTATGGGTGAAAGAAAAGCAAAAAAAGACAGCTGTTTTGCAGCATTCACATGCTGTTGATTTAGATATCGAACATACTAAAAAGCAATGGGAGCTTAATAAAGAAAGGCTTAGAACAAACCCTGAAAAAGACTTTTTAGCACAAGATGTAGCGTTAGATATTCAAAAAGAAAAAGATAGGGTAGAGCGAAGAAATAAAATTCGAGATTACATTGATAAGAAAGTTGAAGCAGCTACAGCAATAGCTGATAAAGCTAAAGCAGATGCTGAAGCTGAACAAATTAGTTTAGAGAAAAAGCGTTTAGAGCTCGAAGAAAAGCAACGCAAAGCAACCAAAGAAAAGCAACGGTATGAAGAGCAGTCTGCAATTCATAACGCCACTATGGCTTCGCATCGGTTTCCCGCTGTTTTTTACTTTATGGATTTACTGTCTAACTCTTTAAAAGAGGATGGGGTTACACTTGCAGCATCAGGGCTTGCCTCATGTGTTGCAGCTGTTTTTGGCTATGAAATAGCTGATGACCTTATAAATGACAAAGATTTTAATAATGAGAATCTGAGTAAACTTAAATATATCATTTTAGATAACG
Source organism: Pseudoalteromonas sp. bablab_jr010 (assembly GCF_016464105.1). Classification (NCBI taxonomy): domain Bacteria; kingdom Pseudomonadati; phylum Pseudomonadota; class Gammaproteobacteria; order Alteromonadales; family Pseudoalteromonadaceae; genus Pseudoalteromonas; species Pseudoalteromonas sp. bablab_jr010. Next base: position 1,590 of record NZ_JACDWV010000169.1, read on the forward strand.
ATTTAGCTAAAAAGTTAGATGATATATGTGAACTAGAAGATTCAGAGAATGAAAACTTAAGTCCGGATTTAATATTTGAGCATATTCAAATGTTATTTGAGAACCTGCCTTTTAAGCTTATATCAGAAGATACATTAGCCGAAGAAATCTCAGAAAGGGTTAATGAAGATTCATATGATTTGTTAATGGGAGATGAGTTATCAGGACCGATGGCTGAAACAGATACCATTTTTGATGAAATTGAGTTATCAGTTGATGTTTATAATTTTAATACAAGCTTTGATGTAAAATTAAGTGGCTATGCGAGTGGTTCTCATCGAAGGGAGTCAGATGTTCCGGGAAGGGATATAACTGTAAGTGTTGAGGCCAAATGCCAGCCTGTTATGGGCTATTTGGGCTTACAAGATTATGAGCTAACAGTTAGCGGTGAACCAAGGGATTACGACTAGGTTTTTAGTTGTTATTTACGTTTACACTGATTTCATGTTGGAATTTAAGCGAGTTAAAGAATTTTAGGTTATGAGGATTTCATGACAGTATCAGTATCTCATATAACGCACATTGATAACCTGGCTAGCATTTTAGGTCAAGGTTGCTTATGGTCTGACGCTAAACGTATTGAGCTTGGTTTGATTAACCGAAATATTGGCTATAACCATATTAAGCAACGTCGTTTAGTTCGCCCTGTAAAAGTGGCTGCGGGTGGTACGATTGGCCAGTATGTGCCATTTAATTTTTGTCCGCGTTCAGTCATGTTGTACGTTATTTATTGTGGGCATGACGACTTTGACGGTGGGCAAGATAAGGTATTACACTTAATTAGTGATATAGAAACAGTGCGCCTGGGAAATCAAAATTGCTTTTTTACAGATATTCATGCTGACTTAGACTATGCAGAGCAAATTGATGATTTTACACGTATACATGAGCTAGATATTAATCGAATTATTAATGAGCGTTATTGGCAGGACTTTAAAGAAGAAAAACAAGCTGAGTTCTTAGCATTTGAGTCTGTACAATGGGCAGCTATTCGGAAAATAGGCGTAAAATCGCAAGTTGTAGCTGACGAAGTGAATGCCCTACTTCAAAATGCGCAACATAAACCTGAGGTATTAGTTATGCCACAGTGGTACTACTGAGGTTAATATGATTACTTATCAAACTGGCAATATTTTGCATGATCAAGCTGATGCTATTATCAACACAGTTAATACTGTAGGGGTAATGGGTAAAGGGCTGGCTTTGCAATTTAAAAAAGCCTTTCCTGATAATTTTAAGATTTATAAAAAAGCTTGTGATGACCAAGAGCTGGTAACAGGTGAGGTGTTAACTGTTGAGCTTAACTCTATTAATGCACCATTTTATATTATTAACTTTCCGACTAAAGCGCATTGGAAGGCTAAGTCTAAGCTCGAATATATAGAGCATGGGCTTAGTAGTTTAAAATCTGAAGTAAAACGCTTAGGGCTTAAATCCGTCGCATTACCTGCATTAGGCAGCGGCTTAGGAGGTCTAGATTGGCATGCTGTTGATTTACTTATACAGAGCTCTTTAAGTGAATTACCAGGTGTTGAATGGCGTGTATATCCACCACAAAATGCACCAAGCGCTCAAGCTATGCCTAATAAAACGAAAAGACCCTGTATGACTTTGGGAAGAGCTGCCGTGCTTGGTTTGATAGAGCGTTATACCTCTACAGGGTTTGGTTATCGCTTATCATTGCTTGAAGTACAAAAGCTTGTGTATTTTTTAACAGCAGCGGGCGAGCCTTTAAATAAAGTGGTGTTTAAAAAGCATCATTACGGCCCTTATGCTGATGTATTACGCCATGTTCTCGATAAAATGGAAGGCCACTTTATTACTGGTTACGCAGATGGCATAAACAAGCCTGATACGCCTATAGAGCTTAAAGATGATGCGGCTATTGAAGCGCTTAACTATTTGGAGGCGTGCCCAGAGACCAAGCAGCGATTTGACAAAGTAGCCAGGCTAATAGAAGGCTTTGAGTCGCAAAACGGTATGGAGTTACTTTCAACGGTTCATTGGGTTGCCACTAATGAGCTTGAAGATAATAACATTACTGACGACGCGCTTATTAATGCAGTGCATAGCTGGAATGCACGAAAATCAAAAATGAAACCCGCTCATATCCTTGCTGCTTGGAACAAGCTAAAACAAGAAGACTGGCTAAATTTAAAAGCACAAACAGCTTAAAACTACTTTAAAGGGAAGCGTGTAGCTTCCCTTTTTATACTTGTAATTTCTTCTACAAAACTACCATGTATCCATCTTCGCCTTATTTAAGTCAACTGCCTACTTCGTTATAATCCATAAAATAACACTTGGAAACTTTAAACAACTAGGATGTGATTAATGAAAAAAAATATATTGTTCTTACTAGGGGTAGCATGTATCGGAATTGCTGCTTTCTTGTATTTTAAAATGAGCTCGCATATCAATGTTTCGAAGTGGTATCAAAATGATGGATATCAATATTTAAACTCTATACCAACTTTTAAAGAACTTGTTAAGGGGACGGGCGGTACGCGAGCCCTTGGGCAACCGTATGTTTTTATTGATAGTGAAGGTAAGGGGCTAACTTTTTTAATGAAAGCCTCCCGTTTAACTAGGGGGCCAAAAGGGAGTTTACTGTATGATTTAGATTTGGGCTTATTGGAAGAGTATACATATCAAGAGTATAAGTTTGAAGTAAACGGAAAATGGGTAAAATACGAGACTGAAAATTTTAATAACACTAGCTTTTTGAGTCCTGCTACAAATGAAGGCTTTCAATACGTCGTAAATGCTTTTGCTGAAGGCAGGGTTGAAATAAAAAATGAATATGATGAAGTGGTTGTGTTTAATGGCACTGGCTTGTGGCAAGCTATTGAAAATCAGGTTGATTACAACGAGAAGCTAAAAGGGGCTATTTAAGCAACTTCATCTTTTCTTAGCTGATTTATTGAAGAGAATTTTGAATAGCTTGAGCTATATGTTTCAAGGTATCCTAATAAAGGCTGCATCAGGTGTTGGGTGGTAACCATTCAATAAAACTTAGTGACTCAAGGCAAATAACTTTACAAAGAACCAAGCACCAATTATGTAGTAAACTCTCTATGTAAAGGAAAGTACAAAAGCATAGTTTTACTTTTAGTACCCACATTAGTACCCATAGGCTGCGGTCTTTAATTAAAGGTCATATAAATCAAATGAGTAGAGCAGGAATGCAGTGGTTCCCGGGTTAAGTTAATCGATTTTGAAGACTTAACTCAAAATGATTATGTGGTAACTAACCAATTCCGTATCCACCACAGGGAAACCAAAATACCTGATGTGGTATTAATGATTAACGGTATTCCTGTTGTAGTGGGTGAAGCAAAAACACCTATTCGCCCATCAGTTACATGGTTAGATGGCGCCCATGAAGTACACAGCATTTACGAAAACGCTGTACCGCAATTATTTGTGCCTAATATTTTGTCGTTTGCTACCGAAGGACGTGAGTTGTTTTATGGTGCAATACGCTGCCCATTAGAGTTTTGGGCTCCGTGGCGTGTTGAAGATGCACAGTTAACCCGTGCTGTTGGTTTATCGGGTGTCGGA
>NZ_JACDWV010000019.1:0-508 GCF_016464105.1 Pseudoalteromonas sp. bablab_jr010
ACCCTGCCTTATCTATAGCCACTTCACCGTAATAAATTCTATTTTCTGATTTATCGAGCCATTCAACCGCCACTTTTTCAGGGAACTTTTGGTCGTACAAACTGACTGTACCACCAGCCTCAGCATAACAACACTCAATTGCTCCTGATGGTATGCCCCATGTATTATCAAATACCACTGAGCGCCCCCAAATAGCATTCCCATTCTCAGTGCCTACGCCTGCAACCATGTAATCTATTTTTCCCGTTGACGAGCAACCTACCAGTAACAAAGCACATGCAATTGAGATGAGTGGTTTTATAAACTTGTCCATAGTCGGTTTTTATTTATTCTCACGCCATTGCGCTTGCCCTGAGCCAAGTTCATGTAATACACGACCAACCCTATTCATTTCTGAGCTTGTATTTGATAACCAAACCTTAATCTCGCCAGTTGCTCCCATACCAATAATCAAGTAGGGGGTTATATTTGTTTCTATCTCTCCTGTGCCTGTCTCTTATACACATCT
>NZ_JACDWV010000170.1:0-30805 GCF_016464105.1 Pseudoalteromonas sp. bablab_jr010
GACAATCTGGCGCAGATCTCATCGTAGAGCTGGGACTAATGTTAGTCTCTAATAGACTCTGAATACATTAGCGCAAACCATCTCCGTTATTTTTAGTTATTAACTTGCAAAACGGGGCGTACCATACATTTTGTCCAAAAATGAGTTAGAGAAATTTAACACCCTTGTATTGATTAATAAACAAACGCCCCCCATAATGATGTTACTTGGAAAGCGGGAATAATCTCATACTATTGGGAAGCGTTAGTTTCCGAAGGGATAAAACCCTAACCCTTTGCGCGCTTATCCGTTCTTCGTGTCGCCGTATTACTCGTATGACATGTATCAATGAATGACGTGCAGGCCGTTCGGTGAGAAACGAACGGTCTTGGAATCTGGAGGATAAAAACTGTTCTTTTCTCCCGTCCTTAAGTTACGAGTGAGACGGTGGCAATCGCCCCGGTAACCATGAGGATAAAGTTATGTCTAATACAGACGACCCAAGCAAAGAAGAACAGACCCGAATAAAGCGACGTAAAGTCGTTAAACATCTAGTCAAGCCATGTAAATGGCTTACTAAACTCTTGGCTTTCTATAGATTTTATAGATGGGTTGAGGACCCGATAGGCAACTTTTTGGAGTGGCTCGTCGAGGGTGATGGCTCGGGACCTCTAGATAACTATATCGTTGGAGGAATAAAAACTGAGAACACGGAACCGTTATCCCAAAGAACAATCGCCCTTATATAGATTACAGGCAAAAAAGAAGCTAGCCGAGTTACTCGGTATGGACCTTAAAGCCTTACGGAGCTTATCCGAAAACGAAAATAACTTCCGAATATTCACTATTCAAAAGAATGGTAAAAGCCGAGAAGTCCAAGTCCCGAAGCCAACCTTAGAGCAGCTCCACAAGAGGCTATTTAACCTCTTACAGCGAATTGAAACTCCTGAATACCTGCATTCAGGAGTCAAGAAAAAATCTCATATAACGAATGCCATGGCCCACGAAGAAGGCTCCGCGCTGGTCAAACTCGATATTAAGAAATATTACCTGTCAACGAAACGAGAAGCCGTCTATCAGTTTTTCAGGTCCTGTTTATTCTGCTCACCTGATGTATCAAAAATAGTTACAAATCTAGCGTGTGTTAATGGCCATATCCCGACGGGGAGTCCTTTAAGTCAGATCTTAGCGTTCTTTTCGTCTTTGCCGATGTTCGAAAAAATAGGCGAGTTGTCCGCTACTAATCAGATAACCTTTACGGTCTATGTGGATGACTTAACGTTTTCAGGAAAGACTGTCTCAGGGGCTTTTATATGGGAGGTTAAGAAGCTAATACACGGTTACGGTTATCAGTATCATAAAGAGTTTTCTCGCCCTCCGGAAAAGACCAAGCTAGTGACAGGCGTCGCAATTAACGATAAAGGCTTACAGGTCCAAAATAAGCACCATGAAGCGATCCACGAGTTATACGTCGAGTACATCGAAGGAAGCCTAAAACCTGAAAACAAGGCGAAGCTTCTCGGGATGTTAAGTTCCGCCTCTCAGGTTAGCAGACGTTACGAATCAATCTTTCGGCATTTATTAAGGTTGGAGAAATTATGAAGAGTCTGTTAGCCAACTAGCTCTGTTCATAGGTGGGTTATAAATTTAATTTCCCAAAGATGAGTTAGGAGATATTACTTAACAGGCTTACAGCAATATTTACATCTTGCTGTAAATCACGGGTGTAGATACATCACCTAAAGGTTTTGCACATTAGACACTACGCCTTTTTAGCTAATGCGTTTCGCAACCGAAAGTTAGCGTTAATAAAGGCATAAACATCACCCCATTCAAAGCGATGAAGCCGAAGGCAGAGTTAAAACAATTAAAAACACATTGCCCTTGTCCAGTCATACAAGGTGGGTATCTTATAATTTATTGGTTTGATGAATTCAGATTAGCAACCTTGCTTGCTATATAAAATCAATGAGTTAACCTGTTCAACTGCTCAGGCTATTAACCATTGCGCGTGGAAAAATATAGTTGCTTATCTAGCCAAACTTAGGTGTAATGGAATCATAATAATGACTGAGTAACGCAGGGATAGCTTAGATACGATAGACACGCCAGTAACGTTGGTTTGATTTCGCTTAGGCCCTAAAAAACAAGATCCCATAGCATAAACAACACCAACTCTGACACACCGAGCAGTTAGCGGCTCAGACCGACAAGCGATTATGCGACATAAATTATGTGTCGCATAAATACTAAAATGTTAACAGTACAAGGAAGTCTATGAGTATACTGAAAAATGCGATTGATTCTATTGCTATTGGCTTAGAAGATTTTGAATCTACAGACGAACGAAGAATAGTATCTTCGACTAGAAATATATTTGCAGGAATATTGCTCTTATTTAAGCACAGACTTTGCGAACTTAGCCCTGAGGATTCCGATGAAGCTTTAATCAAACAAAGAGTACTACCCGCATTCGATGCAACAGGAGCTGTAAACTGGATTGGCAAAGGCAAAAAAACTGTTGATGTTCAAAATATTAAGGATCGATTTGAGTCACTCGGGATAACTGTAGAGTGGAAAAGGTTAGAAAGAATTAATAAATACCGTAATGATATTGAACATTATTACAGCACGATGAATAACGAATCCGTTCAACAACTTATTTCTGATTCTTTTATAATTATTCGTGACTTTATAGTTGATGAACTCGAAGAGGACCCGAGAGAGTTATTAGGCGAAGATTATTGGAAAATATTAGTCGATGTAAACGAAGTTTACGAAAAAGAAAAACAGGAATGTGACGCTTCATTAGAAAAATTAGACTATTTCAGTAATGAAATTTTGCATGCTTTACAGGCATATAACTGTGTCGAGTGCGGTTCTGGATTATTAGAATCAACATCTGATACAGGTCAAGCTTTGCAAACTTCATTTAAATGTCGCTCGTGCGACAGCGAGTTTCACTATGAAAAAATAGTAAATAAAGCCATTAACGATTATTTTGCTGATGATGTATACCTATCCTATAAAGACGGTGGCGATACTCCTGTTATAGATTGCCCATCCTGTTTTGATGGCAGCTATCTTTTTCATGAAGGGGTATGTGTTGCTTGTGGTGATTCAGCAACGCATGAATGCTCAAGGTGTGGTGCTAGCATTCCACCAGAAGAAATTTCAGATGATGATGTTTGCGGGTACTGTGCACACATGTGGGCAAAAGTAATGGCAGAGTAAAGTACTGCCAACAAGCCGTTTAAAAGGACAAAAAACATTAGCTTTTTGCTCCTTTGTATCTAATTCGAAACAAATTCTTGCTTCTTAATGAGGCGTTAAGTTGCAATTTATATTCAGTATCAATCTAAACCAAGGAAGAATCATGAAAAAAACAATTATCGCTTTAAGTTTATCGCTTGTTATTACAAGCTCCTATGCGGCGTCCCTAGAAAAGGCAAAGACTTTATCTGAACATGGTTTGAAAGATCAGGCTAAAATTGAGTTAATTGATATTATATTCAGTAAAACATCAGACTCCAACAAAGCTAAAGCTTACTATGAATTAGGTAGAGTTTCCTTTGAAAATAATCAAGTCACACAAGCCTTAAAAACATGGACTCAACTCTCTCTTAAATACCCTTCTTCAAATGAAGCTAAATTAGTTAAAAGTAAAATTGAGCAGTTATCTGAAATAGTAGGCGAAAGTGCTAAAGAGTCTGTAGATAATGCAATCGCTGCTTCTTATTTAAAACATGCGGATTTTTGGTCATCAGATAAAGATAGTCGTTTTACAATTGACTCTAGTTGGATTCCGAAAGTAGAAACAGCTAACAAATGGTATGATAAAACGATTACTGAATTCCCAAATAGCAAAGCAGCAAGAATCGCTTACGAAGAGAAAATAAGGACTCTTTTGGGTTGGAAAGAGCGCGGCCAGTATGGTTCTAAATTTGGTGTTGAAAAAGATTTTGCCACATACATGCCACAGGTTCTAAAAGCTTTTAAGGAGCTTGAAACGCAATTTCCAAAAGCTTCTACGTTACAAGCTTTCCGCTATCAAATAGCACAAGCTTATTGGAATAAAAAGGACTGGGAAAATACTCGTTTGTGGCTGAATACCATTATTACTAAAGCAGGTGATACTGATAGTTTCTACAAAGACACGGCTCAGCGTCGTTTGCAAAAAGTAGAGTACTAGCAACTGAACAATGCGCTTAAACGGAAAAACTACAGCAGGGTTTTGTTCGTTCCTCGCTAATTTTAGCCAAACTGTATTTTTCCGCTTAGTTTATTGTTACAGAACAAATACTCTAACTCATTTCTTTGTCCTGAAGTGAGTTACAACGAGTACGATACTATAATATTCAGTTGTAGCTCGATTTAGACTTGAGAGTAGCTTTTAGTATGTATTTCTTTATTTTTTGTCATGTTTAATCATAAACGGTTCCAGCAGGGTTTTTTGACTGTTTAGTCATGAAACTTATTCCTCTCCTACAGTTATGGTTATGGTATTGATTCCTTCTGTACTTATGACAGAGCCAGTAGTGCTGGTCAAATATCTATCTTTTATCATGAAAACCTTAAGAAGTTAGAAAGCAATTACCCAGTAAATGTAATCACTCCAGAGGACTTAATATTTAATTTAAAAACAAATGCCTCACAATTCAAGTAAGCCGCCCCCACCTAGAATGGTTCGGGTTGCGGATAGGTGCCTAAATAGGTCAAGTTCGCAAAGCGGAGCTGACTAGGAGGGAGAGATGCCATATTACGGATACCAAGTAACTTATGATAATTCAGATATTCTGTTTCAAATTTTCAAAAACACCTAAAAACCACCAACTAAGACGTTTAAATTAGATGCCCCATTTCATTTTACATATTCAATCACTCATTCCGGTATTTGGCCTGTAACCAAATCAATTGAATCCTAATACCGGAATGCTTTAACAAGTCATCTAATCCACCTACTGGTAAATACATTTGAACTTTTAGCTATAAGCTTAATTCAGAAGTCGGGCAAAGAAACTTCACCGAAAAGCAAACAAGACATTAACTTCAAAGCTAAGGAGCTCCTTTATACGGACTATATGTTGTTCATTCTTCGGACGCATGCGGTTGCATCGTGAGTCCGTTATTCGAAGTGTAAATTCGTGTGACGAAATCCATTTAATGGACTTCATTAAGCTGGTGGTTAAAGATGATATATTTCCAAATTCATTGTTGTCGATGGAATATCATAATTTGTAATCAGTTGAATCCTTCCAAAATACGGAAGCTGAATACATCAAATTTAATCCGCCAAGCGGAATGCTAATGCTAATCAACTGTCCGTAGTGTGGAGTGTAATCACATTTGTTTTATTCTTTAGACTGTTAGATGTGTTGCCTTAATTTCATTTTGAGCTTGAAAGCAAAAGCAGTATTCTGGTTAGAATGCACGTCCGCTTTGCGGAGTATGCTCCGTTCAATTCATAGACCATTTGCTCACCTCCCCTACTAAATTACTAATCCAAGTGAATGGAAATGTATCAACATTGTTTTCCGTATTATGGAAGACACCCATACCTTACAGACTCCATGATGCGGATTTGTCATCGAGTGATATATTTTGGTCAAAACTAACAATATTACTTATTGCGCTATTGTTCTGAAAATACCACCAGACAAAGCCTCAGTTCATTATACGGAAGAATACTGGAAACTGTTTTTCCATAATGCGGAATTAACCAAACAGCAACGACATCCTTTAAGAGGAATAAGCTTAAGTTTACTATGGTTCATATGGCGGACTTTAAATGAGCTTACCTGAAGCTTCAGAGAACTTACAACTCATAAAATGCATATGAAGGATGAGTTAAACATATAGCGAACAATTTAACCGCTTTGCGGAAAGTGATTGTTATCTTTTACTGGCTAACACTATCCACTTTACGGATTGTGAGCACTTAACTTTAAAAGAGGGTTATTCAAGTTCTAGTTTTTAGGTATGACCCTTCACATTCTATAAAATCTAAAATTGCTAATCATGACACCAACGCTGCCTATAGCCACATGCTCATAAAAATATGAGTAACCCCTCAGTTAGCTAAGGCTGGGTTTTTCTAAGTAAATAAATCAACACACAAAAGAGACGTAGAGTAGATTGATGATGTAAGCATCAAAGCTCTCAACTTTTAGATTTCAAGTAATATAAGTTAGTTTGCTACATATATGATGCAAAATTTCAATTTATTGCAGTAACCGTAAATGATATTTCTTTCCTGAACTACCTTCTTTAGAACCGTTTAAAACAAGGTGACTTAACGTTCACAGTTATTCTGTTGCATAAATTGTGATGCAACCATTCAACATTTACAGTTGGTTTGGCTACATGTTAAACCTGCCACAATAGCTCCCCAATTTATAAATACGGTTTTTCTGCGTAGTTATGATGCAGAAAAAAGTTAATTTAACAAATGTCATTCAATGACAAGTTTTTGCGTATATATGATGCAAAAAACAATCCCCCTTCACAGTGTTCCTTGGCAGTTTCGCAACGCAGAAAACTTTTATTTGCGTCTAAATAGAGCAAGCCTTTTTATTGCTCTAGATTTATTTCCCAGTTACACCCTTGAGGTTTAGTTCACTTCAACTTTCGGTTCGCCACACTTAAAAACGTGCTTTGGCTAATTTTTTTGAATATACGTTTGAAAATTCGACTTTAGCTATCTTTTTGCAAAGCATAATTAAGTCTCAATTAAAGTTCGGAGTTAAAGATGCTGTCTACAAAAATACAAGTGCTGAAATTAGTTTTAGAGGCGATCGAAGATGCTGAAAAAACAATTGTAGAAAGCGCGCAAGATATTTGTGATCAACACAAAAAAAGGAGAGTTCTTTTAGATCAAATTCATGGTGAGTCGGGCGATTTTAAAAAATCGACATTACAAGTAAAAGTTAGGCAGCGAAAAAACTCTGAAAAATTTTACATCACTTGGGTTTCTCATGAGTACTCACCTATCAAGAAAATTAATAGGCATTGGGGGAAAGAAATTCCACCAACAAAAAAAGGATATACCGAAAAACAACTGAGTAAAAATTGCGAGGATGGCCACGCAAAAATTAATTGGGAAACTGAAATGCAACTTGCTCCATTAAGGGAGTCACTTGAAGTTTTGCATTCATCCAGAGTTAGTTTGAAAAAGCAGATCTGCAAACTTTCTAAAACACTATTTACCGCTCCAGCTGAGGAAGAAAATCATGATCAATAATGACCAACTAATCCATAAAACATTTGTTACTAATATCCAGTTCAAATCACACACCATTCATAACTTTTGGAAAAACGAAGGTGACCGGACATTAAATATTTATGAACGCATTGGTTCATTATTAATGTTAACCACTACAGAAAATGAGCTCTATTCGAAAGTAAGCGCTTGGGAGTCAGAGCTTGCTGATTGGTTTAACCAAGAAATCGAAAGTATACAAAAACAAAAAGAAGCATTTATGGAAAATGCCGGTTTAGAAGAATCACCAGAAGTTATGACACCAAGCTCTTATGAATCAAGCGTACCAGTTTGCTATCCAGTCACTTGGAAGTTACTAAATTTAATTCAAACTTTAGATAATGAAATAGCAGAATTAGAAAATCTTTGGTTAACCGGTTTTGTTACAGATTTAGGTCGTCATGAAAACAGCAATAGAGCGATTGGTCTATTACGAAAATTAGTAGCAAAAATTAGCAACGCTACATCACCTGGTAAAGACAGAAGTGGGGGTCGATTTAAATCCACCCAACTAATTTCGTTAATTCGAGGTGGTCTAGAATTGTATGTAGATGACAGTCTTATTTTAAAACAAAACGAAGAAATTAAAGCCAAAGCTTCAATTAAAAACAAAGAAAAAAAGACTGACTCAAAATCCACTTCATTGGATAGCCCTACTGCAGACTCTAAGAGCGAAACCGAACAGTCAAGCAACTCAAAAGTTAACGCAGCTTAAAATGACTAGGCGGGAAACCGCCTAATTTTTCCAGAGAGAAATATGAAGCTTTTACTTATTCCTTTTACTATTTTAATTAAGCTTTTTTTTAAAGTTCAGAAAAAGTATCTAATCGTTCAAAGTGAAAATGCCGCTCGCTTGATGAGAGATGACGCAAAGAAGTGCAATGTAGATCTTGATAGTTCGAATAGCCCAGAGTTAGTTAATCAGATCATTGATGATAATAAATATTTAATTGCTCAAACTCGCTACTGTTTTGGAAATTGCCATGATTGGGAAAAAGAGAACCTAACCTTTCAGGGTCTATTTATAGATACGATTAAAAACTACGCTAGATATTGTGGCAACCTTCCAGCTTCTGAGGGTTATCACCATGCTAAAGAGTTCGGCTTAATTGAACATAGTTTACAAGTAGCTGATTTGGCATTAAGGCAAGCAAAGTCTCAATTCCTCCCTCAAGAATTCCCTCTAGACATCGAGAGACAAAGAACAAAAAGATATCAGTACGCCGCATGGCTTTGCGGCTTAGTGCACGATGCAGGGAAGATGCAAACTGATATGGATATTTACGATAAAAGCAATCCAAATAATATCTGGATTCCAATTATAGAGGACCTTGTTAGTTGGAAAGAAAAAAACAAAATAACAAAAGTTGGCATTAGATGGAGAAAAGACAGAATCCATAAGGGGCATGAAGTTTCTCCACAACCCATATTTCAACAAATCCTCACTCCTGATGCAAAGAGGTACATAGGCACATGCCCTGGCAACTTACTTGAAGACATAAGCACCACCCTTGCAAACTATCAAGGTATAGATGGCTACTTACAAAGAGCGGTTCGCTCAGCAGACTATGTTTCAACTGCCAAAGACATTCAAACAACTTGGGACAACGACCTTGGCGCAAGGAAGTCAGCGTTACACGAAAAAATCCTCAAGCTAATGCAAGATAAAGCCAAAGTATGGCTAACAGAAGGTAAAGCTATAGCTATTGATAACGAGATATACCTTCGGTGGCCTGAATGCTTCAATGAGTTAGCAAAGGAAATGCATCAATCAGATCCAACCGTTCCTAACAACCCAAGTCTTTTGCGTGAAAAAATGATGGATAGGGGCATTCTTCGTAAGCAAGAAAAAACTGATTACGCGCTCTTTTTTGAAACTGTTACTAACCTGTCTGAGGGTATTGATTTGCTCATCAGTAAAAATCTTAAGGGCGGTATTGGCGTTATTCGTCTGGAGTGGCCTTTATTTTTGCTTAAAGGTGAAGTTATTCCACCAAACCGTTACGGCCTATTAAAACTCGACATGGGGCTAAACGCAGTCATCTACTCAAGTGAGGGTTACCGATACATAAGCGAAGAAAATGTTATTGCTCATGAGGCTGCGGCTCACTTAAAAGCTAATAGTGATTCTCTAGAAATGAAAGTTGAGCATTCGGCAACAAAGAGTCCGCAAAAAAACGGCAAGCCTAATACCAGTAAAGCCAAAGGAGAAGCTACTGCGGAAGAGCCCATTAAGCCTAACAATCCATATGAAAAGGCAAAAGCAGCTCAAAAGGATAACCCGAACAAAGATAAACCTAAAAAGGAAAAACCAAGGAACACTAATGGTGAGCTATTTGCTCCAACCAACCAACAAAGCGCAAAGGTACCGGAAAAGCAACATAACGAAACAACACTTAAAAAAGCAGCCCCAAAACCAAAGAGTGGTATTAAGGTGACTTCAACGTCCAAAGCCATTGAGTTCATAAAGACCTTAGAGCCGATTTTAATCGATGGTCAAAACTACTACCTTGTTGATGATAAATGGAAAGACAACCTTGACGACAATCTAGAAAACGAACTTGAAAAAGCGGGGCTTATCGAAAGAAAGCCACCAGCATTAATTCGTTACTTCATCATCAATAAGCGTAAATACGTTAAAGCGAAGTCGCTTGAATCAAGTCAAAACCAAAAAGCTAAAAAAAAGCCGAAATCAAATGAAAATCAGGATACTTCAGATGTAACCGCGGCTGATAATACATCTCAGAAAGCAAAGTTAGATATTGAATCTCTGCTTGCTATTGGCTTAACCCTTAAGACTGCTGAATTATTATTTGGAAACATTATTCACGAAAAAGTTGAGTTAAGAGACGGCTTTTTAATTGCACCTATAAGAGATAAGAAAACTCTTGTTAATGCCGTCACAAACAGCAAAGCCAGCGAAACAAATATCTTGTCGAGTTCAATCGTACAAGATAAGAATGACATACATATTAAGGTGAAACATGACGCAGGAACGTAGTAACCCATTATTCCACGAAAATTTATACCGCCCTGTATATGAGTTAAATAAGGCTTACGCCTCTTTAGCCGCTGGTGTTGTAACCTTTACTTCAAGCGTTATTGAGAGTGAAGGCCATATCGGTATGGTGGGTTTTGGAATCACTACAATACTCACCGCTCAATGTGGACACTACACTCTAAAGGCAATTCCACTAGTCAAACGCCAGTGCAAAATCTTCTTCAACAAGATTGAATTCGAGGATATAAAAGCAATACGTCAAGAGCACATGGCTAAAGAGAATATCCTAAATCCAAACAACAAAAAGAAGGGAAATAACAAGATATTCATTGGAAATGGATTTGAATGGGGCGTGGAGCATGCAAATCGTTCATATCAAATACAAGGATTATACTCTGACAAACAAGAAGTGAAGCTTCCACTATTTCTTAAACCATTTGTTAAAAAATGGCGTAAAGAAACGTTAAAGCTTGGCGGTAAGCCATGGATTGATGGTGTCGGGGATGCCGAAAGGCAATACGTAGATGCTGAAACGTTCTTTGGCCACTCTATGATTATGGGCAATGTTGGTACCGGTAAAACAACAATGTTCATTTTGCTTAGCCTCGCGATGATCCACAAAGGCTATACCGTCATTGTATTAGACCCAAAAAACGACTCATCGTGGCGCAAAGCCCTACAAGCGGAAATGGAACATTTTGGTAAGGGCGAGCACTTCCACTACTTTCACCCTTCTAAACCATCTACATCTTGCACAATAGATCCGATTAAAAACTGGAATAGACCGACTGAGATAGCTGAACGTATCGCATCCATTATGGTTGAGTCGGGTAAAGAAGATAGCTTCATTCGATTCAACTGGAACGTCATAAACTCAACAGTTAACGCGATGCTTTATGCGGGCATACAACCCCAAATCAAATCGATTGCTCGTTATGTGACAACGGGCAAAACCGCCTTAACTCAAAAGTGCCTTGAAAGACACTACGCTAAATGCTTAGGGGAAGATTGGGAGACTCAGCTTAGCGCCAAAATGAGCTCTTTCGGGAAAACTCGTTTAGAGCAAATGCTAAATTACTATCAACAAGTTATATCTCAACAACATCAATCACCAGAAGTGGATGGCATAATTCAGTTGCTTACGCACAACGCCGAGCATATGCAAAAGATGACAGCTAATTTACTTCCTATTTTTAGCGTCCTTACATCTACACCTATGGATGAGCTTATATCACCAGAAGAGGCGATAGCAGAAAGCTTAGATGCGCGTGATGAGGATACTAGATACGATACAGCTGAAAGTGAAAGTATAGATTACACATCAAATCACATTGAAGGTGTATCAAAGAAATCAGGGAAAATAAGAGAGAAAGACAGTCGTTATGTAGACACTTCAGACATCGTTGAAAATGGAGGACTACTTTACATGGCGCTTGATTCTCTCAGCGACACAAAGACAGCTGGTTATTTGAGCAAACTTGTTTTAGCTGACATTGCTGCTGTAGCAGGTTCACGATACAACTTCTCAGAAGGGAGAGGCCGTCGAGTAGCGGTGTTTGTGGATGAAGTACATGCAGCGATTGCTGGGAATGATGCCCTTTTGAATTTATTAGCCCAAGGTCGTGCAGCATTCATGCAAATGTTTATTGCAACCCAAACTAAAGCTGATATTGAAGCTAAAACAGACCCAGCTACTGCAAACCGTGTATTAGGTCTGTGCAACAACTTCTTCTCTATGAGAGCAAACGACACATCAACTCAAGAATATGCTTCCAGCCAATTTGGTGAAGTGCCAATAACCAGCCAACAAATCACTTTAGGTCAAAGTTCAGGGAACACAAATGACATGACTGACTTTGGTTCTTCATACGCTGAGAGGCTTACACAACAAAACGACAAAGCATTTAACGAAAGCCTACTTGGTTCGCTACCTATTTTACAATATGTAGCACGACTTGCTGACGGCAGAACAATCAAAGCTAAAGTACCGGTAATAAAACGATGAGCAGAGAAAAAATATATAAAATCCAAAGTAGATGCTACAAAAAAAGCAATGTGAATAATTCACTTTCAGAAGATAACAAGCACATATACTCGGTCATCTACAAGAAAGCACCTGCTGTGGAAGAAACACTTCGATATTTGTTAGATTTTATTGGGGATGAATTGAAGCATCCTCAACAAGATGTAGATCTATTTAATCACATCATTAACAAAGCTGGTCAGCACTCTCTTGTACATAATTCACATCTGAGCCGAGCAGAGTTTTTTAAAGCCTTTCTCTTCACGGTTACAAGTGAACTTACAGCAGTACTCGATGTTATGGTCTACACAGGGGGTTCAGGCTCGTGTATTGCAGTATGGGACCCACTCTTAGAGACAATCAGCCAGTTTCTAATCACGCACAAGAACTCAGCAATACGCGCTAAACCAAACTTGATTGAAAAAGAGTTAAATCAAGAATCATTATTGATGATACAGCACTTTCTAATGAGCAAGATTGTGAAGCGTTCACACCTGTTCTATTTCGGCATTCCTAATTTCGATGAAAGTAAAACCCTTACATTTAAGGAGGCGTTTTCGTCATGATTTATGAGAATGACAGCGAAGACCTGTATAAGGATAAGTCTGGAGAGCAAAATAGAAAAAAAGAATACTCAAAGTTATTCATCTTTATTCTATTTGCGTTGGCAGCACAGGTTCTTGCTTTAAACCCCACCAGCTTTAACAAAATGCTAGAAAATGAAGTTAAAGCGAGCTACAAGGCCATCGGTGAAAAAAACTGGCTTAACCTTACTGATGCATCGCATAGGCACTACAACACAATCATTGTAAGGTCAGGATTTAAGCAGTATTTCTTGGACAAGGTAAATCGAGATACAGACGATAAAAACCCTTTAGCCAGGCTAACAGCAAAGCTTTTGCCTTTAGTTAAAAGAGTAACAAACAACATACAAACGCTTACATACCAAATCTTACACAGAGCAAACCTTTTAATGATTTGGCTTTATATTTTAGTGCCTTTCGCACTTGCTCAACTAGTTATTGGTCTTTATAGCTGGAGAATTAGGGCTTATACATTCGGTAACAAAACTAAGACTCGTATGTTAGTTATTAAGAAACTAATCAAAGGTATTTTAGTAGGTATTATTGTCTATTTCGCCCTACCCAACTTTTACCCCACAGCTGGGGCATACATACCTTTTATTGCTTTATTATTTGCATCATTCCTAACATCTAGATACATAGCAACACTGCAAAAGCATATTTAGAACTAAGGGTGGGACTCTAAAGGAGCCTGTATATAACGGAGCATGTAACAGCTTAGTTAGTGTTACTGGTGTATTCTAAGCAGCGAAGTTTTTCATCGCCCTCGCTGATTAAAGCGAAACTTCAACAGCTGTTTAACAGATACCAAAGCAACACAACTATAACGCAGAAGTTTCTTGTTGGAGCTATAACCCCTCATATATATGATTTTGCCTAAGAAACTGTTGCCTGTTAAAAAAAGTCTGATAATTTGGGCAAGTGAACACTAAAAAGTACAATCAATGACTCATTTTTCTATAAAAAATTTCATGATGAACATGCCTTCTCAGCGAATGCTGGGAGGGATGGGTTGCGTATTCTAAATTATTCATTCACTGCATCACCATTCCAGAACATATTGTTGGAAAGGTGATGTTACTAAGCAGATATTAAGATCTCCTTTCGACCACTGTGATGGTATCTAAAGAGATTATATTATGAGCTTAAATCAATTAATTAACACTCTTTCCTCAGTATCAAGCAAGAAACCTTTTATAACGCCCCCTATTTTTTATGCCAATGGGGAACCACATTTAGGGCATGCATATTCAGGAATTATCGCTGATATATTTAACCGATTCTCTTTGTTGTTGGGAGTTGAAAGTAAACTAATAACAGGGACTGATGAACATGAGTAGATAATCGCGAACACAGCTCTATCTCGACAACAACCCATACAAGAATTTGTAGATGAGACCTCGGAGTCTTTTCAAATATTGTGGCCACAGTTATGGATAAAGCCTGATGTTTTTATACGTACAACATCTGAAGATCACAAAGCGCATATTCAGGATTTATGGAAAACTCTACAAAAACAAAATGATATATATCTAGGGCACTATTCAGGTAACTACTGCTAAGCATGTGAACAATATTATCCAGAACGTGAGCTGATCAATAACAATACCTGTCCAGTACACAAACGACTAGTAATTGATGTTGAAGAACAACCATCAACAATCCCCTCCATTATATACAGAAAAATTGGTTTCATTTACAGACACTATCAAACCTATATGGCGATTATGACTTATAAGATGTCTACAAATTGTCTTAATGTATTGGTTTTAGGTAGTAGCAGTTGCTACAAACTTACTCTTAATAGGTGGAGGAGATTTGTTTAATTAAGCGAAAAGACTATTATTGTTATTTACTAGAAATTACTCATGTTACCTTGCAAAGCGCTTTAGTTACACGAAGCTTGAATTTATAATTTTATCAACGCAAATCAATAAGTTAAACTTATTTTATTATTTTTTATGAATTCTCAGATCTTATGCCTTTCTTAGTTAGTTTGAAAAAGCCTAACTTGTTCTCAAAGTATTGAGACTCTCCCAATTCTTAACTAGGAAGTGGTCAACTATCAAAGATATTCTTCAACGAACCATACAAATCATTAATGTCGATAGGCTTGGCGATGTGGGAAATGAAGCCTTGAGCTAAATAGCCATCTACATCTTGTTTCATAACATTTGCGGTTAGTGCTATTACAGGTAGGCTAGGTTTTAGATCGCTGATAAGCCTTTGAGCTTCTGAACCATCCATGACAGGCATATGGATATCCATCAAAATTAAGTCATAAGTACCTTTTTCAACCGCATTCACTGCCAATTGGCCATTTTCTACTATTGTTAATTGAGCCTTTGTTGATTTCAGCATCGACTCTATCAATATTTTATTAATAGGATTATCCTCTGCTATTAATATTTTTTTATCGGCTAAATTGGGTGCTGATGGTGACTTTTGTGTTTTCGGTACCTTTACCATATCAACAGGCTTTAATGGTAATGTAACTTCAACCTTCGTTCCAACTCCCTCCGAGCTAGTAATTTCAATATTACCATCCATCATCTTTATCAGACTTAAAGCGATAGACATACCTAGGCCTGTCCCCCCATACTTCCTTGTTGTAGAAGTATCCGCCTGAGTAAATCTCTCAAATATTTTGGAAACAGCTTCTTCATTCATACCAATGCCGCTATCTATCACTTTAACAAGAAATGCGGACTGTTGACCTTCTCTATGACTGCTAACGCTTATTTTTACGCCTCCGGCATTAGTAAATTTAACGGCATTGGAGACAAGGTTTAAGAGAACTTGTTTTACCCTAACCAAGTCACCTACCCAATAATCAATGAAGCTATCATCCTTTTCGATTAAAAATTCAATTCCCTTACTAATCACAAGTGTTTCCATATCATACTTTACGGAATCTAAAACTTCTGATAATGAAAATTGCTCCTGCTCAAGAATCACATTATTAGATTCAATCTTTGAATAGTCTAAAATGTCATTGATTATAGTTAATAAAGACTGGGCTGAAAAAGTAGCATTGTTGAGCACTAGCTTTAAATCAGATGGTAACTCAGCATCCTTAAGTAGCTGTAATCCACCTAGTATTGCATTCATTGGAGTTCGTATTTCATGACTCATATTAGCTAAAAAATCGCTTTTAGCTCTTGCGGCACTTTCAGCTGCTTCCTTAGCGCTTGATAAAATCTGCATGGCAAGGGTTTTATCAGTAACATCATAATTAACACCAACGACTTTAATTGCATTACCGAAACTATCTCTTAGCACTTCTGCACAAGCTTTTAAATTCCTAATATCACCATTTGGATGAACCACTCTAAATTCTGGTTCATACACCTCAACGCCCTCAATCACAGCCTCTAACTTTGACTTAATGCACTCGATGTCGTCGGGGTGAACTCTGTTTATCCAAGTTTCTTTAGTACCTATTTCTTTTACACTGGCTTCTGTTGTTCCATAAAGCCTATACATCCACTTATCCCAGTCTAACTCTCCTGAAATTAAATCCCATTCCCAAACTCCAATCCCTGCGGAGTCATTAGCAAGTTGAAGCCTCAATGCCAAGCTCTCAGCTTTTTCTTTAGAAAGTTGTATCTGTGCTTCAGTTTCTTTTTGTGCTGACATATCTTGCACAATTGACCAAATAGAGGCTTCACCGTTGCTATGACTAATTTTTATGCCTGATAACAATATAGGATAAGTTACGCCTGATTTATGTATGTATTCTTTAGGGTAAGGCCCATAACGACCAGTCTCATTTAACAAATCTAATTGCAAATACTCTTGCTCTTCATACTCTTTAGGAGTGAGTTGCCAATAATCCATTTGATTCAGTTCATTGATACTGTAGCCTGTGATATCACTGAATGATTTGTTTACAAATTCAAAACTACCGTCTTCAATTGAGTTTATAGCAATGCCTATAGGTGCAAGATTAACGAACTTCTCAAACTTTTGCTTTTCTTCTAGATAAGCTAGCTCAAACTCGCTTTTCTTGATTGACGCTTCGTGTAACTCATTTTGGGTATTTACCAGCTCAGAGATATCTCGACCAATTGCTAGAATTAATTGTTTATCCCTAACTGACAATGCAGTTAATGAAACTAAGCATGGGAAAGTAGAGCCATCGAGTCTAGCATGGGTCCATTGGAATAGTTGTGGTCCATCTGACATTGTCTTCATAATATACTTGTTAGCCAGCTCATCTGAACAGTTACCGCAGGGTTGAAACTTAGGTGATAACTCTGATGGGCTTAAGTTTATAAAATTATGGCAACTTTCAACACCGTGCATATCGATAGCCGCTTGATTACACTCTATAAACTTACCTGTCTTCAAATCTATTATAGATAACGCATCACCCGAGACTTCAAATAACTTCTTATATTTATCACGCTCACTGGTAATTTGATCGAGCATCTTTTTTAGCGCTTTATTTTCCGCCTCTAAATCAGATCTATTTGAAGCCACTTTAGTTCCTGTTGTACTCATTGATAAGTTCAAAAACAGTATAGCGGTGCGATGTAAATGTATAAAGTATAAGAGTTAAGTTGTAACTACATGTTTGAACGCCCGATTAAAATATTAAGATTTGTCTCTTAGATAGAGGGAAGAAGGGATAGCTACATGTTTATTAAGTCAAACGACTGCAAAGGCTGGTATGGTGCTAGGCAAAAATTATGCAACACTCAAAACGCTTGGCTTGTAAAAAATATAGTTAAGTATTTCCTGATTTTGAAAAGTATGGCGCTATAAATCAAACAAAGAGGTTAACTTGAATGACGATGCGCCTTATACTAACTTCGGATGAATGAGCTAGAATATCTACCCCTTAAGTTCCAAGAAAAGAGCAAATAAAGTATGAGATTGAAAATATCCCAGACAGCAGCAAGCGTGCTTTACAGCGCCATTATGAATTTCTTCTTAATTCTGCCTGTACTAGGATTGACTGAATCTCTTCTAAGCAATAACGAGCTGATGTATGTTACAACGCCAATGACAGCTCTTATTTCTGGTATATGTTATTTGATGCTTCATCTCTTAAAAAATGCGAAGCTTAGTGAAAAAGCCCTAAAAGCCTTATTACCACTAACTCTAATTTTTTTCCTGGTTTTTACATTTCTTCAGCTTGCTTTTTGGCTGCATATGGATATAGCAATCCCCTTAGGCCCAATCGATAAAAGTCCATTCACTTTATCTCTAGCGCCAGTCTTTATGTTTGCTATTACTTCTGGGGTGTTTATCAAGCTAAAGTTTTCTAACGTAAGGAGTAATGAACTTAGAAGCATTCAAACTCTATCTCTCTTCATACTTACTTTAGGGTTAGTTGTTTGGTATCAAAGCTCTTTTTCTCTCATTAAAACAGAAGAAACGAATGCAAGAGAGAAAGTTAAATTAATTGAAATAATGCTAAATAAGACTCTTACAGACCAACAAAAAGCTTTTAATCGAATAATAGCAAGAGCTGAAAGTCTTAACTCAACTGATTTCAATAAATTAATTAAAACTGATACACACCATTACACTGCAGACTACGATATGGTAAAAGGGCTCTTGGTCTTAGATGATAATCTCAAACTAGTTTACGGAAATGAATTTGCAGAAAATTTTTACAACAGAGGTAAACTTGAAAAGGCAACTATAAAAAGTTGGTTGTTAGAAAAATCAAAAGTTACAAACTTTGCGGCCAACTCTCTGACCCTTAAAACTGAAACGCCAGTACTAATGTTTCATGCCATAACTAATCTTGATGGGGATAAAGTCAGACACATCATTATGTTAGTTGACATGAATCTACTATTCGAAAAGAATTACCTAGACTACCTAAGTAAATACGACACTTTTATTGAATTAACTCCAGAGTTATTTTTCTCTATCGACATTGAAAATAGCACAAAAGAAAAACTTCTGGATATCAAAGCGAAGTATAATCACTTCATTACCGATAAGATTACTATTAAGGAACTTATCACACACCGGGTATTCAGCTTTATCAGTAATTATCAAACAATCCATTTCAATACTGTTATTACTCAACTGACACTATGGCTTACGTTTTTATTTCTATTTGTAGTTATTTTAATAGCCGACGCATCAAGAGAATCCGCTTTAAGAGCTAAATTTGATGAAGTCACTGGCTTATTAAGATTGAACTCTCTTCGCGATGAATTACGAGAATTTAAAGGCATTGAGCAATTTTCAGTATTTATTTTGAAAATAGATTTATTTGAATCAATTATCAGCTCCTTAGGACATGAAGTTTGCGATGAAATTTTAAGAGTAGTTGCCTGTAGGATCAAAGCAACCATGCGAGGTAACTTTCTTTTATCTAAAGGCTTTGGGGATTCATTTGTTATTTACTTATTTGAAAAACCGAGTGACAAGAACAGTGAATGTTTAACACAATTACTGAATGAAATATCTAGAACATATGAACTCAATAATTTAAAAATTAATCTTACAGCTAGTGCTGGCTGCGTTAGCTATACCACTCCTGCTGATATAGACATAAAACATAACCTTCACCAAGCTAATATAGCTTTGGCCCAAGCTATTCAAAGGGGTGGAAATCAACCAGTTTTATTCCAAGCAGCAATGGAGGATGAATACAAGGAGGCTATTGACATAAGGAATGCTTTGTTTGAGGCTATTAAATACAATCAATTCTCTGTTTTTTATCAACCTATCCACAAGCTTGAGGACGAAAGCGTTGTTGGTGTTGAAGCCTTAATTCGCTGGGAGCACAATGATAAATGGATTTCACCCGCAAAATTCATACCTATCGCAGAAACAACCGAGCAAATAGTCCAGATAGGTGATTTAGTTTTACAGCGTGTAATTAGTGATATTAATCGCTCACCTTCACTTCAAAAAATCAAAGTTGCTGTAAACTTTTCAGCTAAACAAATTATTAAGCCTGATTTTCTAAACAACTTAATTGATCAAATAGCAAATAGCGCTGCTCAATTTAATAACTTTACAGTAGAGGTCACTGAATCATCTCTTCAGGATAAATCACTTGTAAGTCAAACTCTTCAGGCTGCTATGAACAAGGGAATTAACATTGCTATTGATGACTTTGGGACTGGTTACTCTAGCTTATCATCTCTTGCGAACCAGCCATCAAACATCATTAAAATTGATCGAGAATTCACCTTTGGCGCAGAGATACCTTCAAAAGAGCAACGCCTATTAGATACAATAATCAATGCCTGTATCGATTTAGATAAAGCTGTCGTAGTGGAAGGTGTCGAAGGTAGAGAATTGATTAGTTATTTAAGAAAGTATAAAGAGATTAGGATCCAAGGATATTTTTATTCAAAGCCCTTACCTTTGGAAGAATTAATCGAATACATCCACAACCATAAAGTAAAAAAACTATAGGCAACAAGCCATTTATTTCAACAATTACAAATTTCACGTAATCTTAAACACATAGCTTAATTTTTAAAATTAAGCTTTCTCTCATTCTTACATGAAGTGAGACCAGCTAACGTAAAAATAAAACACGCCAATTAAATATCAATTTCCACTATTTTTATTCAAATTTAAATAAAAATCCGGCTTTATGCTGTTTTTAAGAGTTTAAGATTAATTCGACTTTAACGTTGAACATTAACTCTTAAGAGGTTTAAAAATGGAACTAGCCAACCAACCAAACATTGTTGAAGAATCAACAATCATTAAAAAAATGTCTACAGCTAAAAAAGCGACCATCGCACTGATGGCAATCTCTTTAGCTCTATTAATTTCACAAGGCGTAATGGCTGCGGCCCCCACTTCAGGTGACTTCCTTTACGGAGTTTACAATGAAGTAGTTGGCTGGTTAACCGGCGCACCAGGCATCATCATTTCAATTTTCACATTTGGCTTTGCTGCTTTCCAAGGCATTATGAAGCAGAACTATGCTACTTGTGTGGGTGCATTCCTTATCGCACTGCTATTTGCAAATGCACAAGATGCTGTTGAGTACTTCCTAACGGCTTCAGTTGGAGTGCTTTAAACCATGGAAACGCCCAATCGCTACCGCTGCAAGACCCACATCAACCAACCATTATTAATCTTGTTTGTATTTACTAAAGAACAGGTAATACCGTTGATGGCCGCGGTAGCGATTGGCATGGTGACAAAACAGACCTTTTTCCTTGTATGCCTAGCCATGACATACATTTATATCTCTCAAAAGGTTAAAGGCCGATTCCCTAAAGCCTATGTTAAACACAAGCTTTGGTCTTATGGGTTCATCTTAACCAATCAAAGCAAATCAATTGCAGATCCAGTTAAACGTACATACCACCGCTAAGGCAAGAAAATGCTTGATGATAAATCCGCTTCAGTTCGAAGCTTTAAATCAATGGTTGCATCTAACAACATAAGCCGAGTAGCTAATCTATTTTTATCCATTACAGTTGCACTAGGCGCTTTAACACTGTTTTTCAAGGACAGTGAAGTCGTTGTTATCCCAGAACAGAATTACTTTGGTGAGCTTACAATTCAAGGCGATAAAGCTAACCAGAATTACCAACAAGCATGGGCCTACAGCGTTTCTACTCTAATAGGCAACATTAACTCGCAAAACATCGATTTTGTAAAAAAGATAATGATGAAAATGTTATCTCCACAACTACAAGTTGAAATCGAGCCAATGCTGGATAAGCAAGCTGAAATGATAAAAATGCGTGATATACGACAGGTTTTTATTGCTGACGACCTAATTCATGAGCCTGAAACTGATTTAATCACCATTTGGGGCCAAAAAATCACTTTCATTGGTGGAGAACCCAAAGCAGATACAAAGTGGAGCTACGAATTTAAGATCACCGCAAGAAATGGAAGACCTAAAATCACCCACTTAGATCAATATCCGGGCACCCCAAGAAAGCGAAAACAAGCGATGGAAGCGCGTGGCGATGCTGAACCGGGAGCTTTAGAGTCGCAACCTTACTATGACAGTGAACTAGAGATAGGGGTGCTAGAAGCTGCAAAAGATCTGAAAGTGAAAGAACAACAGGAGAGCAACTAGATGAAAATGAAATCAATACTTTTAGCCATTGGTTGTGCGTCTAGTACATTCACCTTCGCTAATGATGCAACTGAAAATCCAAGCAATACATTCAAGCTACCAACAGAAGTAGTAAATGAACAACCTATTCCGGTTACAAAACAAGCCATATTTGAAGCGGCTAAAAGCGGCATTAAATTAGATAGTCGAAGTGAGCCTGCAATGAAAACAGTCTCACCTCAAGATGAAATCAATCAAATTGCCGATAACATAAAACCAAACGGAATGATGAATGAAGCTGACTTTAACCAATACCAGCAGCCACAAACTGCACAGTCAATTCGCTCAGGAAATGGGTACTCATTCCTAGATATCGTTAAATCAAAATACAAGCCAACCCAAAACCTTAGCAACCTTGAACCGGGTGCTAATATCGCTATACCTGTAGCTGTCGGCTTGACGAACCCAATCATAACTAACTTTAAGATGGTTGCCGCTAGAACCCACGACGAAGAATCAGTCATTGAATTAGAAGATGGCCGTTTATACATCACTTTAAACTCACTTAAGCCTGTTGCTTTAATGTTGTTTGAAGAAGGTGTTCCAGAGTCAATGATTAATCTTACATTGGTACCAATGGAAGCGATGCCGGTTGTTGTAAATGTCGATGTGAATCTTTCAAAAACGATGCAGTACAAGGGCGCAAATCACAGAGCGGAAATAAAAGAGCAAGAAACATTAGCTGAAGCGTCTTTAACTGAAGGCCACGTTGCAAATGTTGAAACAGATCGAGTAGCGCGTATTAAGCAAATTCTAAAACCTGTTGGTAAAGGTGAAATACCACAAGGGTTTTCACTTTCTCATGATGTATCAAAAGCGATGCACCAACCTTGCGGCTTAACCATTAGTCAGCAAGTACTACAGCGAATTGTCGGTCCAAGAGAAGTTGTTGATGTAGTCAGAATCCAAAATACAACTACACGCCCCTATACAATTCGTGAACAAATGTGCGAGTCACGTGATGTTATGGCCGTTGCCATTTACAACAAATCACTACTTCAACCTGGCGAAGCAACAGAAGTTTATATCCTGCGAGCCAAATTGCGCGAAAGCATTGTTAACACTAACTCTAAACGTCCTCGTGTAATCAACTAAGGCTGGTGGAAATGAGCATTAAAAAACAATGGGAAAATCCCAAAGTTAGAAAGTTTGCAGCAATACTGGTGATTATTCCTATTGCGTTCTTTGGTTATAAGTCGATGTCTTCTAGTGATAATAAAACCAGTCTGCAGGACAGAATTGCAGCTAGACAAGCTGAAGATCGCCTTGATGGAAAGGGTAAAGTACGCGGGCTATTTGATTCAGAAAGCATTGCTAACATCGATAAAAACGAATTCGACGAAATCTATGACAAGTCTGTAGACTCAATTCGCAGAAAAGAGCGTGAAGTATATACAGAAAAAGAGCGTGTACTTGAGATGGTTCAGCAACAGCAGCAAAGCATCGATGACCTGACGCTAAAATTGAAAGATTACGAGCGCCAACTGGAAGTGCGCGATAGAGCATATGCAAATACCCAACATAATAGACAATCAAATGGTGGCTCACGCTCAAATTACAACACTTCATACTCTGGTGCAGAGCAAGGGCAACAAGCTATAGCTGATGCACCACAACAGTACGATGAGAGGGTCTTTGACAGAACCCCTACTCAGCTTGTTACTGCAAAACCACAAATCGAAGGCCGTGTTATTAGAACTATCACCCAACGCAGCGTTCGAAGCATTAAGAGTTCGGGTGTTGTTGAAGAAAAACAGCAAAAAGATTTGTTGATCACACAACAAAGTCTAAAACCTGAAAAAGAGGTCCAAAAGAAAAGCGATCCAAATGAAGGTGGACTAATTGATTCTGACGAAGGCGTTGTTTATTTGCCTGCAGGCTCATTCTTCTCTGGTGTTTTACTTACTGGTTTGGATGCTCCAACACAGCTTGCAGCCAAATCTTCTCCTATGCCGGTTGTTATCCGAGTTAAAAAAGAAGCTATCTTGCCTAACCATTTCACTTTAGATATTCGCGAGTGTCACGTTATTGGCCAAGCAATCGGGGATTTATCAAGCGAAAGAGCGCATATCCGCGCACAATCAATTACATGTGTACGTAATGACGGTAAGAGTGTTGAAAGCGCGATTCAAGCGAATGCAGTTTCTGACTTTGATGGCAAACTTGGTATAGCCGGCAGACTTGTAAGCAAAAATGGCAACCTCTTAGCAGGCTCTATGGCAGCTGGATTTATGAGTGGCATTTCTGAAGCTGTTGCACCTCAACGAACTACATCAATCAATACGTCTGGTGGTGATAGAGCGGTATGGGAATCAGTAGACTTAGGCTCCGTTGCTTCCGCTGGTGTGTTCCAAGGCTCTGCTGATGCTATGGATAGACTAGCTGAATACTACATCGCTTTAGCAGAACAGATTCACCCAGTAATTGAGATATCACCGGGACGTTCAATCACATTCGCTGTGCTATCTGGCACTAAACTAAAATTAGGTGATTAGACAATGAATGACTATATAAAAATGATTCTTATAAGCCTAGTAATGTCAGCCTTAGCATTTTTTGCTGGTGTATCTTACACAAAAGCAGTAAGCGAAAAATCGATGATTGAAGTAACTGATTTAATTGCAGGTTATGCGAAAGTTCAAACGTTTAATCCAGAAGAAATTTCAAAGCGCATTACATCAGAGGGGGCTACACCTGCAGAGCTGGCATCTTATATCGAGCGTTATATTAAGCTCCATCAGCTCAAAGGGGTAATCCTTATTGATGAAAGTTATGTAGTTGCAAAGCCTAATTTCTCATCATCTGCTACGCTTACTATGAGTGAGCTAAATAACCTTAGTGAAAAGTACAATATTAAAACTGAAATAGATTATGGCTCACTCCTTAGTGAATTCAATAAAACAATTAAAAGCGCCAAGAATTACACAAATTAGATCCCAACTAAAAACCGCCTCATCATTTTGTAGGCGGTTTTTTTGATCTATGTCCTATTCTTAATGTCAAATTCATTGGATTTACATCAGGTGTTAATTAACCACGAGAGCAATTTAAAAAGCAACGCGATAGCTTTCTCTACTGATATATAATATTAATTCTAAAAATAATTATGATTCACTAATGAGTGAGTTTAATAGTTTTATTGAAAGAGCCTGCCACCAAAGTGTCCATAATAAACAAGTACACGAATATATGCAAACTTCATGGTGGACGACCTACAAAGCTAAAACAATTGAAGGCAAGCTTGCATAAAAACTAACGCATTAAGAGATGGATATGTTTGGTATCTCACTAAAGAAATTGACGAGGATTTATTAGCACAATCACAGCAAGGTTTTATTGAACTGTGCATTCTTGTAGATTAAGAGGTGATTAATTTAGATGATTTCAAGATGCTAATAGAAGAATCCCGAGAAGCTTTGGAGAGCTTTAGATATATTATTTTAGAACTCTACAGCGCAGATCGTTTCATTATTGTTCAATCAGCACTTAATTCTTACTACAAGCATCATGATTCAAAACATCTATCTTTCCACAAATATACAATTAATACTAACAGGCCTTATTTCCACCACCTATGAGCGAAGTTGAAAAGAAGTTTGTTCATGTAAAAAGGGTTTGAATTCATCGAAAGTTTATTGAATATTTATATTAAGTGAGTAAAGCTCTGAAGTTAACTTTCATGGCGAAATAAAGGACTAATATGCTCAAACCTAATGAAGGTAACAAATATGTTTTTAAAATAATTAACTTTAAAAGTGCTTACCTCCCATCATATGATGAAGTAGCTTATTTATTACATCTCCCAAATAACTTTCGAGGTATTATTGATTATGCTCAGTCATTTTATGAAGCGAAACTCCCAGTAAGTAAAAGTTCTATTTCGACTTTATCAACTAAAGGCATAGGGAAGCCTACCTTCAAAAAAATTGAAAATTGGTTTTTGTCCTTGTCACCTAGTATTGTCCACATTTTTAACCCCAAACTTCTCAAGAAAAATTATAAAGCTGTAGTAGTTGGCTCAAATGCAAGCCATTTCTATTCGTGTGTTGATAGTTATAAATTCAGCCTTAGGGCTAATAAAAACGATAATGAATTAAACGTATTAATGGACTGGCTTGAAGAACGTTCTAATGCTGACTACTTACTAATGAGTGAAATTCATAGAAAGGCAAAATCAGAAGTTATTAATAAGAATGATCCTAAAGATATTTGGCTATTACAAAAAACACATTGGCATGCACAAAGTTTAGTACCATCCAGACAGATCGAAGTTCTAGATGAGTTTTTTAAGTCAGATAAAAGAAGAGAAAACTATACGTTCGATGAAGTATTAGCTATTGCAGGAGCATCTTACTATTTAACATTTGATTTCTACTTATCTGCAATTGCCAACTATGAAATAGGTCTTCAATTCTACTACGAGAGGTTAGATGAAACCTGTAAAGATAAGCAATACTCAAGTTTCTTTACTGGAGTACTGAATACATTGATTGAATCTGACGAAGTTAACAGCTGTTTCGATGCTGCACTTATAGAGCTAAAAAAATTTATATCATCGAAAATTAAACCAATTAGCTGGAGGCAGCTGGCAAGCTATATACCTATTGAAAACTCTCAATTAAATGCCCCTGAAAGTTACGAGCCCCTGAAAGATAGACAATACAAACAACTAAAAGATTGGCGCAACGGGAAGAACTTACCTTCTTTTCTAAAGTTAGAAAGGTTTGTAAGTGCAATTTGCGAGAAATTATGTGATTTAGATTCTTCAGCATTACTTGTGTACTTCAGGATTAGTCGAGGGATAGACACAAAAATACAAGTATGTTTTGAACAAACTGAAAGCGAAAAACTTATTCCTATTTTCAATGAGATTATTGGGCAATACCCTGCTTACTTTAAGTACTATTCAGAACGCGAGAATTCGGCCATCTAACTTCAAAATTAGACGGCCTTAGCTTTTGCAATTAATCGTCTAAGCGCTCTTCCCAGTCTTCAGGGCGCTCATCTTCACCTCGGCTTTGCCAATAAGCGTCATGCTCAGGGTTTAGCTGCTGTGAACGGTTGTCATCATCATGTTGGGCCATTTTATTTTTTCCCTTGTTGGTTTTTGTTTGCGGCTCTAGCTGCGCGAGCAGCAAAACCATTAGAATCAACGCCGCCACCATTTTGCTTAGCTTCATTTCTTTGAATACGGGCCAAAGCATCGGTAGTCATTGGGGTTTCTTTCTTCGTCATTATATTTCTCCAAAATAGGTTTATTGTTAGGTGCTCCTAACAACGGAGAGAATAATGCCAAACAAAATTGGCGCTGTGGTGGGGGGGAAAGAGTGTAAATTTAATTTTCTCTATGTATTTTTGTAAAACACACTAATCATAATTTGGCCCATTAAGAGCGCATAAAGTAACGTATATAAATAAATGGAATTACTATACATAACAACAGGGACATGTATAAAAAAGGATAAAATTTATATATGTCGACCACTATAGAACTGTTACCGCTTGCGAATATTGAACAGTGGGGAAACCCGCGCTGTTTCAAAAAAACGACACTGTCCATCGCCATTTACTTGAGTTAAAAGGCGTTGCCGCCAGCATACCTAATGAAGCTATATTAATAAACACACTTGCTCTACAAGAAGCAAAAGGCAGCTCTGAAGTGGAAAACATAATAGCTACACACGATGAGCTCTAAAAAGCGAACCTGTTTGAAGAAGCGGTCACCAACCCCGCCACTAAAGAAGTACAAGATTATGCCATAGGTTTAAAACAAGGTTTCGAGACAGTGCGTAAAACAAACTTATTCGCCCTAATGACATACTCGCAATACAAAAAAGCTATAACAATGCTCCATCAAGAATTTGTTCATCATCTACAGGATGCTAAAACTCATACAAAGGTTTTTTCTCTTGCATTTTTTGTCTCCATTGTGGTGAATGCAAGTAAATGATGTATGGCTATAAATTTTTAGTTTTAAGGCATAAAAAATACGAACTCCGGAAAAGTTATGTACTAATAACTAACTGGAGAAAATCCATGCGTTTAATCAAATTAAAAGAAGTTTTACACATGACAGGCCTAAGCCGTGCAACTGTATACCGTTTTATGGCTGCTGGTGGATTCCCTATGAAAGTTGAGCTAGGTGGCAACTCTGTGGCTTGGGTGGAAAGTGAAGTTGAAGATTGGATAAATGAGAAAATACTCCAAAGAGACTATGCAAATAAACACTGACAGTAGATTTTGTTATCATTAAGAAGTAAGTTTGTCTTATTAAAAAGGATTTTAAGGGCAAACATGCTACACAAAGAACTAAAAGAGAAACAACGTAAACTACGAGATAACTTCCCTGAAGGGTTAGCTTTAAGAGTGCGCAGAGCACTAAGCTGGTTAGATAAATCAGAACAATGTAATCAAGATTTGGACTGCCAGTTTATTTTTTATGGGTTTCTTTTAATGCGGCATATGCACAAGATACAGAGTGCTTAAGTTTCAATGAAACCCAATCATTCAGTCATTTCTTAGAAAAACTAGATAAACTTGACTCGAATAGCAGGATTTATAACCTGCTTTGGAACATAAATAGTAGCAGTAATATCATAAACTTGTGTTATATATGGTTATTGTTTATTACTTTTTAAGTCATCCTGGTTTTGAGCTATTTGCATCATAGGCAGCAATATACGAGGTAATCTCATTCGTTCGCACTGAGCAGAAAGTAGCTCCCTCCAGTAAGGCCAGACATGATAACTAACATTATTAAGCGCAAACTCGTCTAGGCACTCTTGGCCTATTTCTGCTCTCAATAGGTATTCCGCGACAAATTCACTTTCTATTAAAGCTAGCATGTCAGCATCTTCGCTTTCATCTTTGACCCACTTTACACCTACTTCGACAAACACACGAAATAATAAATCACCATCGTCATTTTGAATTGTTTCAGACTTTGTAACTAAGTGCTTACTCTGAATGATGCAGCCATCTAGATTAGAGTGCTTTGGATCAAAGCCATCACTACACTGTGCATTCAGATTACGCACATAAAGATCTTGAACTTGTAAGTTTTTAATCGCTTTTTGTAAAGTATCTTTATTCATTTAACCAACTGCCTGCAAATGCGTATAACCTTGACCGCCTTTAAGCGTATTAGAGCTAATAACTGTCACATTTTGACGGGGTCTTTCACTGCTAACTACCGATTGAGTGAAAGAGGTCCAATTCCAATCATGGATTGGCACAGGGCGAATGCGTGCTTCTTTGTATGTATGAGTATGATTTAAGTACTCAAAGGCTGCCGGTACATCATGCGCAACTCGCAATAGTTTATCCATTGCCTCAGATTGAGTTACGTCATCAGCTTCGTATTTTGAAAAGGCAACTGGACCACCTCCAAAAATACGAGCGGCTTCGGCCTGTGTTAAACCAAGAGTATTACGTAAATCTTTTAACTGACTACCTGTAAGTAAACCATCGACTTCTTTTTTAAACGCAATCATCAATCTTTTATTAGTACGAGACTGTTCAGGCAGAGTTATTTCAGAACCACAGCAATCACACTCGCTGTAATGCATTGGCAATTCTTTATGAATATTTTTATATTCAACAGGGTTACAACCAACATGAGCGTGTAGCTCACCCTCTTCACATATTGAACATACAGAAGTATTTTTCATTTTCGTTCTCCTATCAAGAACCAGAAGGATGGCAAGAGACTAACAGTAATACTTTACCGGTCTTACCAATCGCTACTTTAATATAATATTCAAAATCCATTTCTTTATACGCATTTTCATTCCACTCTTTGCGTATAAATCGATAAGCATCGCATGCAGCCCAAGGTCCATCTGCTTTAGGTTGGCACCATTCAGACCCTAAGTACTGGCCATATTCAATTGCATCTTTAGTCAAAGACTCAATATCATCTTGATCTAAGCACCACTTTTGCATATCTCTTGCGCAACCATTAGACCACGCAATGAGCTTACCTTGTTCCAATAAACCTAAAACATCTGATGATCTATAAAGAGGCGTTGTTTGACCTTTTATTTTACGATCTTTTTCAGATTTAGGTAGCTCACCAAAATATTGGCTGACGATTTTACTACTTACCATAATGGTAAGTCTACTTAATTGGTCTAAATTTGCTCACCTTAGTTCAAACTAACTCTACTTATAATTCACTCTACAATATAAGCACCTATATTTTAGTAATATTCCTTTATATACCCATACGCTCTATCAAACAGTATTTGATCTGTGTGGAGTTTGTATTTAATTAGTGCCTTGCGTAGTGACTTTTGTACTTCGCGTTCGCCGCCGGTTGTTCCTTGCCAGCCAGGGAAGCGAACAACACGTACAATGGCGTCTATGTCGGTTACTATGCGCTCTACTACTGCGGGGGTTTGATCGTCTTTAAGCTCTAAAAACAGATCCGTTAATGCGGCTTTCGGTGTTTTTTCTTGTAACTCGTCGTCTAGTTCTTTTTCTGCCTGAACGGTTTCTTTGGCTATTTTACAAAGCTCTTTTACAAAGTCGATTGAGGCTATTAAGCCTTTTTCGGCTTTGTCGCGCAAAGCTTCTAGTCTTTCACTTAACGATTTAAATACAGGTAAGTCTCCACGGTCTTTAAAACGTTTTGCTAGCTCTTTTTCAAGCTGCTTTGTTTTACGTGGGTCTGGGTTATTAAATATGTTTTCGATAACGTCAGCATCAAGTACAAACTCTTCTAGGTTATGCACATTACCTACATGTACGTTGTCGTGTATGAGTTGTGTTGTTTGTGCGCCTAGCGTTAGCCATAACAACTTACCAATGTTATCTGAGGCAGGTTTTACCGACTCATAAACCTGGGCTAGCCATTTGTAATCTTCGTTGTATTCATCAAGTA
>NZ_JACDWV010000171.1:0-28359 GCF_016464105.1 Pseudoalteromonas sp. bablab_jr010
CTGTGAATATTAGAATCGATAAATGATGAAATATTGGCGAAGCTATGATTAAGGGGCATAAAAAAATCCGATGACCTGTGATCATCGGATTTTGATCCTATTATGCCAAATGTCAATTGCTTAACTGATCGGCATTGGAGCTAATTCGCTCTCCTTTTTTATTGTTCGTCTTGTTTGCTAGCAAGTTGCTGCTCGAGTAATGCAACTTTCTCTTCAAGCTCAGTGAGTTTTTCACGAGTACGAATAAGTACTTGGCTTTGAATATCAAACTCATCACGGCTTACAAAGTCCATCTCAGCAAGTTTGTTTTGAATAGCTTGCTTTGTTTTGCCTTCAACTGTTTCGGCAAGGTTTTTCACGCCTTGCGGCATGTTGTCAGTAATTTGCTTAGCGATTTCTTCAAGTTTTGCTGGGTTGATCATCTTCGTCCCTTGAGTCACGTAAAAAAACAATCTTACCTTATTGGCTAGGCGTAGTGTAGTGATTACGGTAAAATTGCCCGTCCTGTCTTTGGATAATTTCTTTAGGGGCTTATGAAACTCAACCCAAAACAAGATGAAGCGGTAAAGTATATCAGTGGACCGTGTCTGGTATTAGCCGGTGCGGGCTCTGGTAAAACGCGTGTTATTACTAATAAAATCGCTTACTTGGTGCAAAAGTGTGAGTATCAAGCGCGCAATATTGCGGCGGTAACTTTTACCAATAAAGCGGCAAAAGAAATGCGCGAGCGTGTAACGCAAACA
Organism: Pseudoalteromonas sp. bablab_jr010; assembly: GCF_016464105.1. NCBI lineage: Bacteria > Pseudomonadati > Pseudomonadota > Gammaproteobacteria > Alteromonadales > Pseudoalteromonadaceae > Pseudoalteromonas > Pseudoalteromonas sp. bablab_jr010. The sequence continues at coordinate 744 of NZ_JACDWV010000171.1, forward strand.
CTGGGTAAACAAGAGTCGAAAGGCTTATGGGTTTCAACGTTTCATACCCTTGGGCTTGAGATCATCAAAAAAGAGTTAACGACGCTAGGGTTTAAACCCGGTTTTTCGTTGTTTGATGATCAAGATACCAACCAGTTACTAGCCGAGCTGACCGAAGAAGAACTAAAAAAAGACAAAGACTTACTCAACCTACTAAAAATGCAAATAGGTAACTGGAAGAACGAATTGATTTTGCCAGAGCGTGCTGTTCGCGAAGCCCGTGAGCCACAAAAAGCCTTATTTGCTCAGCTGTATGCGCGTTATCAAAATCAACTACGTGCTTATAATGCCCTTGATTTTGATGATCTGATCATGATCCCTACTTTATTGTTAGGCCAAAATGCTACTGCGCGTGAGCGTTGGCAGCAGCGTTTTCGTTACCTACTGGTGGATGAGTATCAAGATACCAACACCAGTCAGTATCAGTTGGTTAAGTTATTGGTGGGTGAACGAGCTCGTTTTACAGTGGTAGGCGATGATGACCAATCAATTTACTCATGGCGCGGTGCTAAGCCTCAAAACCTTGTACTATTGAGTAAAGATTTTCCGGGCTTACGTTTAATTAAGCTTGAACAAAACTACCGAAGCGCAGGGCGAATTCTAAAAGCGGCGAATATTTTGATTGCCAACAACCCTCACGAGTTTGATAAAAAGCTATTCAGTGAACTTGGTTATGGTGAGCCAATCAAAGTGATTGGTTGTCGTGATGAAGAGCATGAATCAGAGCGAGTGGTGGCAGAGATCATTTCTCATAAATTCATGAAGCGTACCAGCTATAAAGATTACGCGATTTTATACCGTGGTAACCATCAAGCGCGCGTGTTTGAAAAAGCACTTATGAGCAACCGCATTCCCTATAAGATAAGTGGCGGCATGTCGTTTTTCTCGCGTTCAGAGATTAAAGATATCATGGCGTATTTACGCCTATTGGTGAACCAAGATGACGACAATGCCTTTTTACGTATTGTAAATACGCCACGCCGTGAGATTGGTACGGTCACACTCGAAAAACTTGGCACCCTTGCTAATGAAAAGCATATCAGCTTATTTGCAGCCTGTTTTGAACCTGAACTTGCACACCGCTTAAAAGGCCGTGGTTTTAATGCCTTAGCTGGTTTTGCCCGCTGGGTGGTTGAGCTTTCTGATAATGCGGTACGCGGCGATACCCTTGAAGCTGTGAAAGAGTTAGTTAGGCAAATTAACTACGAAGCATACCTTTATGAGTCATCACCGAGTGCAAAAGCCGCTGAAATGCGCATGAAGAACGTTTCAGAGCTTTATCGTTGGATCACCGACATGCTAACAGGGGACGCAGACAACCCGCCGCTGAACCTTGCTGAGGTGGTTAGTAAACTGACTTTACGTGACATGCTTGAACGTAACGAAGAGGAAGACGAATCTGATGCGGTACAATTACTGACACTGCATGCTTCAAAAGGTTTGGAGTATCCGTATGTGTTCATGGTTGGCATGGAAGAGGGGTTACTACCACACCAAGTAAGTATCGATGAAGATAACGTTGAAGAAGAGCGTCGTCTTGCTTATGTAGGTATAACCCGTGCTCAACAAGAGTTGGTAATGACTTATGCTAAGTTACGTCGTCAATTTGGTGAAACGTCAGATACTGAGCTCAGTCGATTTGTGCAGGAGTTACCACAAGATGACTTAGCCTTTGAAGCGAAAAAGCCACCGTCTTCACAGGCTGAGCGTATGGAAAAAGGCCAAGCCCGTGTAGCTAATCTAAGAGCGATGCTTAAGAAGTAATAAATTGTGCGCTTGGTGCTTCGTGTTCGAAGGGCGCCAGCGCATGTTGCTTACCAATAAACAACGACAATCCGTGCTTATCGAGTAAGGTGCGGTAGTTAAAAATTGACGGGCCTTTCGCGATTACTTGGATATTTTGCAGCTTAGTAATCGCCAGTACACCTTGCAGTTGTAAGTGATAGTTTTCTTGCTGTAATACGCGCTTGCTAAATGTTGAACTTAATAACAAGTAATCGAATTGAAACTCAGTCAGTAAGTTTAACTCACAGCGATCTTTAGCAAATTCATTCAACCCAATCGAAAATCCTTGTGCGACCAAGTTTTTTAAATTTTCAATTTGTATCGCTGATGCGTAACGAATTTCTTGTTCGTTGAATAACAGACACATTCTATTCGCATCGTGGGCTTTTAATAGCTTACATAGTGCTTGAAAATTAATACGTTCAAGGACTAAGCCAGAGCAAGGGAACAATACTTTTTCTTTCTTACTGTCACTTACTAAGCTGAATGCTTGTTTTAGTAAGTTAAGTTCAACCTCAAAGTGCTGTACTCTATCGGTCGCAAACTTCTTAAGTACTTCAAAGCTGGTGCTGCCAAGTACTGGGTGTTCACCAAATGCTTCGAGTAAAGACTCTGCGCGAGTTTGCTCATCCAAGGTAATGATTTCGGCACTTCTAAAGTGCATAGGCAAGTCATCTAAGTGATGCATATTGTCAGCATCATGTTGCACATTACTGGCATTAAGCAGCGGATGGAAACATTCAAAGCGATTACGGCCTGCATTTTTAGCGTAATACATGGCGGCGTCGGCATCACGTATAATTTCATCGGTGTGCTTGTAGCTTGGTTTTGAGTAAGTAATACCAATACTGGCACCACTTTGAATGCATTGACCCTTCATACAGAAAGGTTTTCTCATTATTTCGATGATACGTTTGGCAACATCTTGAGCTTGCTGTTGCTCAGTTAAGTGAGTGAGCAATACCACAAACTCATCACCACCTAAACGTGCAAGTAAATCATGCTCACGGATACAATGCGAGAAAGATTCAGCAACACCAATTAAAAATTGATCGCCTGCTTGGTGACCAAGGTGATCGTTGATGTCTTTAAATTTATCAAGGTCAATAAATAACACTGCAAACTGCTGCTCTGGATAGCGCTGATAATGCTGCAATGTTTTTTCTAACTGTGTTAGGAATAAACTGCGATTAGGTAAACTGGTTAATGAGTCATGATGTGCATCGTGGTACAGCTGTTGTTCTATTTTTTTACGCTCTTCAATTTGCATCTGTAAGTGAAGGTTTGCTTGGCGTAACTCTTTCGTTTTCTCTGCAACTCTGTTTTCCAGCTTTTGATGATTTAGCTTTAACTCTTGATTTGCTAAATGGGTTTGAATGACGTTGGCTATTTGATGCGATACAAAGGTAATTAACTCACAGTCATCTTGCGTGAATTCGTGTTTATTATTATACGCTTGGCAAACTATTAGACCAATGACACCTTGCGATGTTTTAAGTGGTGCACCTAACCAGCTAGTTGCTGTTCGTTCAGCCGGGACGTCTACGGGCCTTTCAACAACGCCTAACTTAATAAGATTATTTGCTTTATTAATATCGATGACTTGGCATTCTTCGGAGCTTAAAACAAGTTCACTAAAACCTTTTGCAAAAGGTCTCGGCCTGCCTGTGTCATTGTATTCATCGACACAGTACGGAAAACTTAACCAGTGAGTTTGCTCATCATAAAGGGCAATATATAGATTGTCTGCATAGGTAATGGTTTTAATAATTTCGTGAACATGTTTATAAACGTCGTCAAGATTTTCACTTAAGGTTGCCAGCTCTGATATTTTAAAAAGGATCTGTTGACGCTCTAACGCTTTTTTACGTTGCTGTATTTCTTCATTGAGAGCTTGATTACTTTGTGTCAGTGCACGAGTACGAATTTTAACTTCTGATTCGAGCAGTTCACGTTTCTTAACTCGTTCGATGGCCGTTGCCAAATAAAGTGACATTACTTCTAGCAACTCAATTTGTTGCTCAGAATAACTCAGGTCTTTTTCATAGCTTTGCGCGACCATCACTCCAATTATTGACTTATCGCGGTATACAGGAACTCCAACCCAATGCTCGGCAGGTGTGCCAAAGCATTTGAGTAAGCCTTGTTCAACCGCTAGCTCTGTTTGTTGTTTGGTAAAGTAGCTGGTTTTACCTTGCTTAAATACGTAACCTGTCAGGCCTTCTTTAAAGTACTGTTCATACTTCAATGGCACAGAGAGGCCATCTTTTTCGTCGGCAAAATAAGATAACTCAAGGTTATCGTAAACAGGGTTATGCAAAACCACGAAGAAGTTTTTACTTGGAATATAGTCTTGCAGGATGTTGTGGATAGCAGGGTAAAGCAAGGTTAATTCGGCAACAGTACTCGCTTGCTCTGATAATTGTAAAAGAGCATGTTGCAAGTGGTGTGATTGCTTATACTTTTGTAAAAGCGATTTTAAGCGAACATTTTTACGTGCAAGCTTATCAAAGTGTGTTGCTGAATCTTCCAATGATTTAGAACTCATTTTATTATTGTTTAAATATCGTCCTTAATAGTTCCACTTTTTTATTAGATCGTCAAGTAACAGCTGTTAACAAAATAGTAATTTATTATGGTCATATTTGGCTACAGAGCTAGCCTCGCGCCCTGATAAAGGCATAAAAAAAGGGCTTATAAAAATAAGCCCTTAGTATTAGATTTTAAACTGTTACTTGCTAGTCATGAAATCGATAGCAGCGCTGATCTCTTCATCAGAACAGTCCATACACGTACCTTTAGGAGGCATCGCGTTGAAACCATTGATTGCATGGTCAAGTAAAGTGTCCATGCCTTTAGCAATACGAGGAGCCCAATCATCAGCTGATTTTGGTGCGCCTAGTGCACCAGTGCCGTGACAAGCAAAGCATGCTGCTTGGTAAACTTGTTCACCAGAACGAGGGCCTGTAGGTTCAGCAGCGGCTGCAGCTTTATCACCTTCTAGATAGACAGAACCAATTGGCGCTAGACGCTTTTTGATAGCATCTTCAGTCAAAGAGTTGTCATACGCTTGTGCATATGCCGTTGTTGCTAGCAGTAATAATGCAGCTGATAGTTTTTTCATTTTGCCTTGCTCACTTCGATTTGAACGTGATCAATCACGATATATATGACGGAAATTAGAACGATTATAACGCTAAGCCACAATTTATAAAATGATCTAAAAGGCTTTTTCTTGAGAAAAACCGTCATTTTTTTGCGTTAGCGCAAGAAAAGCCAGCATAAAATACTGGCTCTTAGCTTGATGCTTAAGCAAGCTCTAATACTTTGTTAACTAATTTTTCGATACCCGCATCTGCATCTAAAATACTTTGGGCCAACATATAGGCTGGGGTAGTGACCACTTTATGTTGTTGATCAACAACGATATCGTTCACAGCACAGCTTTGGTGTGCTCCACCAAGTTGTTCTATAGCTGCGGCGGTCTCTGCATCGCTCCCAATGGTTGTTTTTACACCTTTACCATAAATAAGCGGCAGCATGGCAGGCGCAATACATATATAACCAGCTGCTTTGTTGGCATCGACAAAAGCCTTCGCTGTTGTCAGTACATCACCTTGAACTTGTGCATCAGCACCTTTCACAGCAAAGTCGGATAGGTTTTTCGCGGCACCAAAACCACCCGGTACGATCAAGGCATCGAACTCATCTACATTTAGCTCAGTGAGCGCTTTAATTTCACCGCGGGCAATACGTGCAGCTTCAACTAGCACATTACGATTAGGTGTCATTTCTTCACCTGTTAGGTGATTAACGGTGTGCATTTGTTCGATATCGGGTGCGAAGCATTCATAGCTCGCGCCTGCTTTAGCGATATGTAATAAGGTTAATACGGCTTCATTGATTTCTGCGCCGTCGTAAACACCGCAACCAGCTAAAATTACAGCAACTTTTTTCATTTTTGAACTCTCCTTAATGCGACTAGCTTTAGTTTAACAAGGATACGAGCATGGCGACAAAATAAAAAATTTTCGTCGCTTGATAACTCGCAAAGCATGATGAATAGCTGTTTATGCCTTTTTATAAATTACTAACGAAAAAAAAAGTATAAAGGATCGCTATGATCTTTGATCCATTATGCTAGAATACTCCTCCGGTTATGAAAAGGGATGTTAATTCGGTATCGAATAAGCAAAAGGTTATCGCTACTAAAACCGTTTTCCACATCGGACAAAAATAATAAAAAAAGAACGCCGTAATATCTTTTTTAAATAAAAACATAAGCTTATCTAATTTTCCTAAATGTTTTTTCATTTTGGGAGAATTAACTGTGTCTGTTATCTACAAAGTTATCCACAGCTTGCTCTGTCATAAAGCTTTATTGGTTAATAATTCACAGTCGTTTTCTTCATGACCTTATGGCATGCTTACAAACAATTTAATGTTATTCAATTAGGATCCAATTTCACCATGGCTCAGATCCCTGAAAATCCACTTATTCTTGTAGATGGTTCTTCTTATTTATTCCGTGCATACCATTCGCCACCGCACCTTACTAACTCAAAAGGTGAAGCGACAGGCGCAATCTATGGCGTAGTTAATATGCTTAAGAGTTTGATCAAGCAATATGATCCATCGCACATGGTGGTGGTATTTGATGCCAAGGGTAAAACCTTCAGAAATGATATGTACAGCGAATATAAAGCGAATCGTCCGCCAATGCCGGATGATTTACGCACACAGATCGCACCACTGCATAACATTATTAAAGCAATGGGTTTTCCACTGATTAGTATTGAAGGTGTTGAAGCTGACGATGTTATCGGTACGTTTGCGCGAATAGCCTCAGAGCAGCAGCGTCATGTGCTGATCTCGACTGGCGATAAAGATATGGCGCAGCTTGTTAATGAGCATGTTACGCTGATCAATACCATGACAGATAGCATTTCAGATCCAGAAACCGTGGTTGAGAAGTTTGGCGTTGGTCCTGAATTGATCATTGATTACCTTGCCCTAATGGGTGACAAAGTCGATAACATCCCAGGTGTTGATGGCTGTGGTCCAAAAACAGCGGTGAAGTGGCTGCAAAAATATGGATCATTACAAGGTGTCATTGATCATGCAGGTGAAATAAAAGGCAAGATTGGTGAAAAGCTTGCTACAGCACTTGATCATTTGCCACTTAGCTATGAGTTAGCAACAATTAAGTGTGATGTTGAGGTTGAGTCAGATCTTGAAAGCTTTAAGCTGCAAGAGCCTAATCGTGACGAATTGATTGCACTTTATGGTGAGTGTGAGTTCCGCCGTTGGTTAGCTGAGCTACTTGATAACCCTAAAGACGCTGACACGCATTTAGATGTGCCAACTGAAGCTAACGAACTACCAAAAGTTGCTGATGCACACTACGAAACAATCTTAACTGAAGAGCAACTTGATACCTTAGTGGCGCAGTTAAATGACGCCGAATTGTTTGCTTTTGATACTGAAACAACCAGCCTTGATTATATGCAAGCGCAATTGGTTGGTATGAGCTTTGCGGTTAAAGCCGGTGAAGCGGCTTACCTTCCGGTTGGTCACGATTACCCAGATGCGCCTGAGCAATTAAGCTTAGAAACCGTAATGGCAAAAATTGGCCCAATCTTAGCTGACGAAAACAAAGCGAAAGTGGGGCAAAACCTTAAGTACGATAAAAGCGTGTTAGCTAACGCAGGCTTTGAATTAAAAGGCATTAAATACGACACCATGCTGGAGTCGTATGTATTTAATAGTGTAGGCAGCCGCCATGATATGGACTCGTTGGCACTGAAATACCTTGGTCACAAAAATATCAGCTTTGAAGATATTGCCGGTAAAGGTAAAAAGCAGTTAACGTTTAACCAAATTGAGCTAGAAAAAGCTGCGCCTTATGCTGCTGAAGATGCTGATATAACGCTACGTCTTCATCAAGTATTATGGCCAAAAATTGATGCTGATAGCCAATTAAAATCGGTATTCGAAGAGATTGAGTTACCACTTGTCACAGTGCTTTCTGATATTGAGCGTACTGGTGTTGCAATTGATAGCAACATGCTAGCAGCTCATAGTCAACGTTTAGGTGAACGCCTGTTAGAGCTTGAGCAAGAAGCTTATGATATTGCAGGTGAAAAATTTAACTTAGGCTCACCTAAGCAACTGCAAGCTATTTTGTTTGAAAAACTTGAGCTGCCTGTTATCAAGAAAACACCTAAGGGTGCACCTTCGACAGCAGAAGAGGTGTTACAAGAACTTGCTCATGATTATCCGTTACCAAAAGTGATTATTGAGCACCGTGGTTTATCTAAACTTAAATCAACCTACACAGATAAACTTCCGCTAATGGTTGATGAGCGCACTAAGCGAGTGCATACCTCTTACCATCAAGCTGTAACAGCAACAGGTCGTTTAAGTTCAACGGATCCTAACTTACAGAATATTCCAATTCGTTCAGAAGAAGGCCGTCGAATTCGTGAAGCCTTTATTGCTGCACCTGGCCATAAAATTGTGGCTGCCGATTACAGCCAAATTGAATTACGTATCATGGCGCATTTATCTCAAGATAAAGGCCTATTAACTGCCTTTGCGAATGGTTTAGATGTTCACAGTGCAACAGCGGCAGAAGTCTTCGGGGTTAGCCTTGAAGAGGTTACCAGCGATATGCGCCGTAAAGCTAAAGCGGTTAACTTCGGTTTAATTTATGGCATGTCGGCGTTTGGTTTATCACGTCAATTAGATGTACCACGTCATGAAGCACAGCATTATATTGATAAATACTTCGAGCGTTTCCCTGGCGTACTTGAGTACATGGAAACAACCCGTGAAAAAGCAGCTGATAAAGGGTATGTAGAAACGATTTTTGGCCGCCGCTTACATTTACCTGAAATCAATGCCCGTAACGGTGCTCGTCGTAAAGCCGCTGAGCGTGCTGCGATCAACGCACCAATGCAAGGGACTGCTGCAGATATCATCAAAAAAGCGATGCTAAAAGTTCATCAATGGGTGAACGCACAAGCTGCAGGTTCAGTTAAGCTGCTCATGCAAGTGCACGATGAATTAGTGTTCGAAATTAAAGAAGAATCTGTGGACGACTATAAAGCTGAAATTTGTAAGTTAATGTCAGAAGCCGCTACTCTTGATGTGCCTCTGATTGTTGAAGCCGACAGCGGTGACAACTGGCAACAAGCTCACTAATATCTAAACTAAGAGCCACCGATATAACAATTCGAGTGGCTCGGTCTGATTAGTTAAGGAGTGGTCGGTAGCTCCTATCATCTCCATAGCTTGATGTGAAATTGCTCCAAAAGTTTAACCCCAAACTTTAATTGTAAGCTCGTTACTTATTTATTTCTAAAATAGCTTTTAGGGTATTCTCTTTTTCAAGAATATCGCGATACAGTGCGAACTGGTTTCGGGCTCGTTCGAGATTATGGTGAGCATGTTTAGTCGCAAAGTAATTGTCACCATCAATAAAATCAGTAAGAAAGCGCAAGCCAATCATAAATGTCATTACTTTTGTGCCAAGCCAAAAGCTCTCTTTTTCTGCATCAGTGATTACATTTTTTAATGGTTCTACATAGCCCTTAACAATAGCTGCAAAAATTTCTTCGCGAACTGTTACATTTTTCAGGTTAGTTGAGTCCTCTTGCTCAGGTGAACAGAAAGTGCGCACCATGTCACCAAAATCAAATAACCAATAGCCAGGCATACAGGTATCTAAATCGATAACTGCTTTTGCATCATCAGAATCTTTACAAAAAAGCATGTTATTGATTTTTGTATCATTATGACAGGGTCTTAATGGGATCTTACCTTCCAGTTTCTGTAGTTCATCAATTAGCGATTGCTGATTTAAACAGAACTCGATATCTGGTTGGCAAAGCTCGATACGATTTACAGGGTCATTTTCGATTGCTTTTCTGAAAGCATCAAAACGCATTGCTAAATTATGAAAATCTGGGATAACATGATGTAGTTGCTCAGCCTGAAAGTCTTGTAAAGCAAGCGCAAATTGACCAAATGCATTGGCCGCAGTTTGTGCTTGAGAGATGTTTGCTACAACATCCTCACTGTAACTGCCGCCAATAAATTCGAGTGCACGCCACACGCCTTGGTCACATTCCACCAAAAAATCATTTTTTATTGTCGGTACATGACGAATAATCTCGAGACTATATTCACCTTTCACATGTTTGTCGTTTAGGTGCTTTTCGATAAGCCTTGCATTCTCTACAAGCTGCTCAGGGTTAGGAAATACATCAGTATTTAGTTTTTGCACAACGACAGCATTATCTTGTGACTTAAGAAGCATCGTTGTGTTTATATGGCCGTTGCCAATAGGTTTCAGTGTCACGTGATCTGAACTTAAGCCAAAATGCTCAGAAAGATAAGTTGCAACAGGATTCGACTTCATTAATTTTCCATTACTTTTTGTAAGAAGAGGTGTAGATTTATTCATTAAGCCCGAGGCGTAACTGACGTAATGTACTTGCTATTGCATCCAATTCAGCTTTGTAGGTTACGCCGTACCATGGCTCTTGTGCGGTATAAACGGCGACAGTTTGATTGTAATCTTTAATCGCAAGTTGTATCTGATTTGGTAAATAATACTCTTTCGTGACACCGTTGTCAGTATTTTCTAAAAACTGTACAAAGCCCTTTTCTAGAACCATGAATAAATCATCTGTAATCCCCCAAAAACTCATTGAACCAAGAGCTTCCTTAGCAATACTCTGACGCTCACCTAGAGAGTTATTACCTAACAAAATATCTTGCTCTAGCTTGATATCAAGATATTCAACAACATCGATTAAATGTTGTTGCTCATCGATGCTACACACTCCGCGATTGACCCCTCCTTGAGTCGATAAAGTATCAACTACAGGGTAACCAACCATAGCCCAATCATTACTACGCTTAAAATGTTCGGCGATAATTTTAAACGAAGAGGCCCCATAATAATCATCGGCTGTAATTACAATTGCAGGGTTCTTTACATAGGGTTTTGCACATAAAAGAGCGTGGCCTGTTCCCCAAGGCTTTTGCCGCTCTTTAGCTAAAGAAAGATACTTTTCTGGAATTGCAGTGATTTCTTGATTAACTAAGATAACTTCAAGTGATTTAGGCAAACGGGGTAAAATTCTTGCTTCAAATTCGGCTCGAATATTAGCATTTATGATGATAACAGCTTGAGTTACACCTACTTGAACAGCATCTCGAATACTTAGTTCCATAATAGTACTGTTAAGACCTGGAATATCAGCAATTTGTTTGTTTCCACCAAAGCGACTACCGAGTCCGCCAGCTAATACGATTAAGGTTAGAGAATGATGAGTCATTGCGCGAGTAATAAGATGAACAAAGGAAAAGTGTACCAGAACCTTTGATATTCGAGCAACGGCTGTTAATAAGGATTGTAAGTATTAAAAAGCACTATGTTAAGAGAGATTTAAGAGGGCACAAAGTAGAGCTCAGTGCTCCTCAAAAATCATCAGCACGTTGTAGTGATTAAGTGTTTATTTGAAGGTTGCTAGCAACTGTAATAACTGTTGCAGTTTAATAACGGTTTTTTTCAGCTTTTCTTCGTCCATATCGTCGTTGCTTAAGCTTTCTACATCAGCTGCAACATCGAGAACGTAAGGTTTAAAGCGTTTCGCTTCAAAATCAAAGCCAGCATCTTTTGCAAATAAGGCTTTGAATTTGCCATGGCCTTGCTGCTGTAAATCATCTAATTTTTTATCAGCATCAAGTGCCTGACGATAAACGATTTTTAGGTTAGCATTGAGTTGTTCAATAATTGAATCCATTTTTTTCCTAAAGCTTTAGACTGCAATGCCGATATAGTACGTGGATTGTCATAAAAAGTCAGGTAATGAACTATGAATATATCAGGATCAAGCTTACCAGCGATGAGTGGCGGTGGCGAAAGCGCAGAAGTTTACAGCGCATCACTTGCTAAAAAACAGCAAAAGGCTGATGGTGCTGCGGCACTTGCACTTATCGAAGGCGCAGCAATGAATACCAGTGCTGCACAAACACCTGCTAAGTCGGTAACTGCGACACTAGGTAACAACGTAAACGTATACGTTTAACTTAGATTGAGATCGATAGGCGTTTTACTTTTTTCGCCGCCGATCTCACGCACCAGCTTAGGAACCAAAAAACCCGGCAATGCTGCCAGCATAGCCGTTACGATTTCTCGTGCCTGACTCTCAGCTATATCAAAATGGCTAGCACCCTCAACTTTATCTAGTAGATGTAAGTAGTAAGGAAGTATATCTGCCTCAAACAGAGCCTCACTAAGTGCAACTTGCGACTCGACAGAATCATTCACATCTTTTAGTAACACCGCCTGATTTAGTAACGTCACCCCTGCAGCTTTTAACTTTTGCATGGCCGCTTTAAAGTCATCATCAATTTCGTTAGCGTGATTGATATGATTTATAAACACCACCTTTAAGGGCGATGCAGCAAAGCGTGCACATAGCTCATCGGTAATTCTTGCTGGGATCACCACAGGTAAGCGGCTGTGAATACGCATGCGTTTAATTTGCGGAAGTTGCTCTAACTCATCCATAAACCAACTAACAGCATCGTCTTTGGCCATCAATGGATCGCCACCACTTAAAATGACTTCGTTGATGTTGCTGTCGGCTTTAATGTAAGCCAGTGCATCAATTAAACTGCGTTTGTTTAATTGGTTTTCTTGATAAGGAAAATGGCGTCTAAAGCAATAACGGCAATTTACGGCACAACCGGTTTTAAACATTACTAAAACGCGAGAGCGATACTTGTGTAACAAGCCAGGTTGGTTGTTATCTTGCTCTTTTAGAGGGTCTTTGTCGTAACCTGTTTTTGCTAAAAACTCTTGGTGCCTGGGCATCACTTGCAGCAAAAGAGGGTCGTTTATGTCGCCATAACGCATTTTTTTGATAAAAGGCAGGGGCACGCGGACAGGAAAAAGACTGCGTGCTTTGAGGTCTTTTTCGTCTACTTTGCTTGATAATCCTAGCATTTCTAGCAAGCGTTCAGGACAAGTGACAACATTTGCCAATTCTTTTTGCCAGTTTTTATGCAAATTTACTTCATTTCTTTGTATCATTGACACGTAGATTACTCGAAATTATTTAGACAGAGGAAACGATGGCGAATTATAGCACCAATGAGTTCAAGGGCGGCCTAAAAATTATGTTAGACGGCGAACCTTGCAGCATCTTAGAAAATGAAATGGTAAAACCAGGTAAAGGCCAGGCGTTTAACCGTGTTCGTATTCGTAAACTTATCACAGGTAAAGTACTAGAAAAAACATTCAAGTCAGGTGAATCAGTTGAAGGTGCAGACGTAATGGATACAGATTTAGCGTATCTATACACTGACGGTGAGTTCTGGCACTTCATGAACAACGAAACATTTGAGCAAATCGCTGCTGACGAAAAAGCGCTTGGCGACAATGCAAAATGGTTAGTTGAAAATGACGTTTGTACTATCACGCTTTGGAACGGTAGCCCAATCGCCGTGACTCCACCAAACTTCGTTGAATTAGAAATCACTGAAACAGATCCAGGTCTAAAAGGTGATACAGCGGGTACTGGCGGTAAACCAGCAACATTAAGCACAGGTGCTGTTGTTCGTGTTCCTCTATTCGTACAAATCGGCGAAGTGATCAAAGTTGATACACGTAGCGGTGAATACGTGAGCCGTGTTAAGTAATAGGCATTGTTAAGCAATTTATTATAAAATCCCAGCTTCTGCTGGGATTTTTTTTGGGAAACGCTATGTCTAATGTCCTTTGGCAACCAAGCGCCGATATTGAAACTTTACGAGAGCGTGCCGTCATCATCCGCCGTATTCGCGAGTTCTTTTATGCACGTGATGTTATGGAGGTTGAAACGCCAAGCTTAAGCGCGGCCAGTGTAACCGATGTGCATTTAGCGACATTTAGTACCGAGTTTGTTGGCCCAGGTCATGCTGGTGGCTTACCACTTTATTTGCAAACGTCACCTGAGTTTGCCATGAAGCGTTTACTTGCGGCGGGCTCTGGGGCTATTTTCCAGCTATGCAAAGCTTTTCGTAATGAAGAGGCGGGTAGTCATCATAATCCTGAATTTACAATGCTTGAGTGGTATCGTCCGGGTTTTGATGAATTTGCGCTTATGGATGAAATGGATGAGCTTATGCAATTGGTGCTTGGCGTAGAAAGCGCTGAGCGACTCACTTATCAGCAAGCCTTTATGAACGCCTTAGGTGTAGACCCTTTAACTGCTGATATCAGCACATTACAGCAACTAGCAAAGGAGCAGGGCTTCGCCGATATTGCCGCGAATGAAACGCATCGCGATACCTTGTTACAGCTATTATTTTGTATGAAGGTTGAACCAACGATTGGCCAAGAAAAGCCTTGTTTCGTTTATCATTTTCCAGCTTCGCAAGCAGCGCTTGCCCAAATTTGTCAGCACGATGAGCGAGTAGCTGGGCGCTTTGAGTTATATTTTAAAAATATGGAACTTGCAAACGGCTTTAATGAGCTGACCAATGGCAAAGAGCAAGCAGCTCGTTTTAGTGAAGATAATCAGTACCGTGAAGCAAATGGCTTAAAGCAAGTGCCAATGGATGAGCGTTTAATAGCTGCACTAGAGCATGGCTTACCACAATGTGCGGGTGTCGCACTGGGTATAGATCGACTCATTATGCTGGCAACGAATAAGCAAAAGATTAAAGACGTACTCGCCTTTGATGTTGAAAGGGCTTAACTTATTTGGCTCTAGGCTCTAGGCTCTAGGCTCTAGGCTCTAGGTGTTTGGGTGCTAGGTAAAAAACCTAGCACCTAATTGCTTATAGCTCGTAAATAAATGTCACACCGGCAACCATAGGTTCGCCAAGCTGTGTGTATGTATGAGTGGTGTAACCGTCTAATGGATCGTTACCAAACTCAAAACCACGGGTTGGTACGTCTTCATCAAATAAGTTACGTGCCCATGCATTAATGCTCCAATTATCACTTTCATAACCAAATGAAGCATTCACTAAGTTGCTGCTAGGTGCTTTTGAGTTATGGCTATCAGAGAAGTAGTAATCGTCTTTGCCTTCTACTCCAATTGATGCATAAAGTGCTGGCGTAAAGTTATAACGCGCAGTGAATGCATATTGGTATTTAGGAGCTTGTGCTTGATCTCGACCATCTTGATCTAGGCCTGATTGCGCAACAAAGTCATTGATTTCTGTATGTAGATAACCTGCACTACCCGTTAGTAGTAAATTGTCAGTTGCTTGGAAGCTGCCTTCAATTTCTAAACCGTAGTTTTCACCAGAGCTGGCGTTATCGATATAACCTGTGAATTTTTGGCTTTCAACTTGCCACGATTTTAGCTGCATATCTTCACGGTACATGTAGAAAGCGGCAAGACGTAACACAAACTTATCGTCCAAAGAGCTGCCTTTAACACCAAATTCACCGCTCCATAGGTATTCAGGGGCAAATGATGTGTGATTAGCAAAGAAATCAGCATCTAGGTTTAAGCCTTCGTCTTTTGCTTTTGCTAAAGCTTCAGAGTTAATACCGCCAGCTTTATAGCCACGAGTAATACTGGTATAGATCATGGTGCGATCAATCACTTGGTATTCAAGTGCAAGCTTACCGCCCACCATGACATCATCGGTTTCTTCAATAAAACCGTTGTTGTCGGTGTAGTCGCCCTGATACTGCTCAACACGCAAACCCGTAATTAAGGTTGTTTTTGGGCCGATAGGTGTTGCTAATTGACCATATGCAGCAATATTGCTGGTTTCATAATTAGATGCAAATGGTTGTGCCAGCCAAGTGTATTGACGTTCTAAGTCAACTTCGCGGCCTTGATAGTAAATGCCTGCGACCCACTCGCCAGATTTACCACTAAATTGCAGCTCAGCCGCTTGATCTTGGCGATCGCGAAAGTAAGCATCTGTTGAGCTATAGCCCCAATCATGCAAGCCAGCAGCACATAATTCAGGTTGAGCTTCATCATTACACACCCAGTCTTCGTCATAGCTGTATAACAGCTCGCTGTCGATACCAGATAGGTTTAAGCTAACATCAAAAAAGTCAAAGCCGGTGTATATGTTTGCTAGGCCAACCGCAATGCTTTCTTGGTTGTCTTGGCCTGGTTCATCAGCAACACTGTAACGGCTGTTATCTAATGTGAATGCGTCATAGCCGTTATTTATATCGATGTAATGTACATTCAGTTCAGTACGCAGATGGTCGGTTAATTGACTGTATAATTTAAAGCGAGAGACAAGCTCGTCTTGTTGCTGGGTATCTTTGCCTAAATAACGGTTTTCTACATACCCATCAGACTCACGTTGATAAATACTAGCGCGTACTGCTGTGTCGTCGGTAATACCGGTACCTGCGGCAATACCTGCTTCATAGCTGTTGTAGTTGCCCGCACCTAATTGTATTTTCACACTTGGGTCAAGAGTGGGGGTTGCAGATTCCATTTGAATCATGCCAGCTAAGGCATCAGCACCAAAGCGAGTTCCTTGTGGGCCGCGATAAATTTCAACTTGGTCGATATCAAATAACAGTGAACTGCCGCCTAAACCAGAGTAGTTAATACCGTCGATCACTAAGCCAACCGAAGGATTAATAGGGTCAACAAACTGTGAGCGTAAACCGACACCACGAATTTGCACGAAACGACCACGAGATGCCCCTGAGGTAAAGTTTACATTCGCTGCACTAGCAAGCATCTCATCTAAAAACTTTGCACCGCGTTGATTGATTTCATGGTCTGAAAACAAGCTTGCGCTGGCACTAAGGGTTTGAATGCTTTCTCTTTTGAAATCACCGGTAACTTCAATTTTTTCAAGCTCACCGTCTTCAGCGTAAGCAATCGAAGATGCTGCGAATAAAGGCAGGATGGCAGCAGATAATAATGATAAACGTCGTTTCATGCGGATTCTTAACTCCATTTTCGGGACTGCTATTCTAGCAACCTAGCTAGCCAAATGGCTATAAAATCAATTTTTATGATATAAACGCAGGCAATTATACGTAAATTGATTAGGAATACGACTATGACCTTTAAAGTAGACTTTAAAGTGCGTGATTATGAGTGTGATTTACAAGGAATTGTAAACAACAGTGTTTATTTTAATTATTTAGAACATGCACGCCATGAGTTTTTACATGCCCAAGGTATCGATTTTGCAAAGCTCGCAAGAGAAAAAGTAAACCTTGTCGTACTGCGTAGCGAAATGGATTACAAGGCATCACTTATGCCGGGTGATGAATTTTACGTTGCCGTTGAGCCCGAGCGTATCAGCCGATTAAAGTTTGCTTTTAGGCAAACAGTGTATCGCAAACATGATGATAAAGTGATGCTACAAGCGTTAGTGATTGGCACGTCAGTAAATGAAAAAGGTCGTCCTTTTTTACCAGAAGAAGTCGATAACTTATTCAAATAGTCTGCGTTGTTCTTTGATAAGCTAACTTAGAACAATTTTTTACAGATAAAACATGTTTTTTTAACGATCAATTGCGTTAAATGTTGTTATTATTACTACATTGAAATTTGAATAGTTAAAAAATATGAAGTTAGTAGCCTTGCCTCTTCTTTTTATATTATTTTGCATGGGCTGCTCATCGACAGGGACAGTCACTAGTGAGCAATTAAAATATACACAGTGGCAATTATCAAAAGTGAATGGTTTAGCTATTCCTGTATCTCAAAAAGCCTCTATACGCTTTATCGAAGCGATGCAGGTTAACGGCTTTGCTGGCTGTAATAAATTTTTTGGTGAAGGTGCGCTCAGCGAAGATACGCTAACGGTAAATAAGTTAGGTATGACTCGTAAATCATGTGGCGAGCAAGTTAATGAGCTTGAGCAGCAATTATTGTCAGCGCTAAAAGAAGGTGCGGCAATTACGCTAACAGGTGAGAAACTAACTCTGCAAGGCGAGCATCACTTTACCTTCATTGCAAAAAACTAAAGTGGCTTAGCTTGCAGCAATTTTTTAACTGGCGTACACTCAGGGCGTTTTAAAGAAACGAATTTATACTTGTCGGAGTGCCTTTAACAAGGCTGAGATCGCGAAAGCGGGATCCGTGAACCTGATCAGGCTAACACCTGCGTAGGGAACAAGCTGCCTCACTGGGCGCTTGTGCGCCAAATTTATGAGGCATAAGCGGCGCAGGCTGCACTAGTAAGCATTTAGCTTATTAACGATCCAATGGCGTTTGCCACTCTCTATTGCATTTGCAATATCTGACAAGACAACCCTTAAAGCAATGAGGTAAGTCATGTCAAACACAACAACTAAACCATCTCGCCGCGAAGTTCGTGCGGCAGCATCAGATTATATTTATAACTTAACGGGTCAACCGTTTCCTAATTCTCATAAAGTTTATGTAGAAGGTACACAAGACAATGTACGAGTAGGGATGCGTGAAATCACCCTGAGCGATACCTTCATCGGAGGCACTGAAGAGAACCCTGTATTTGAATCTAACGCGCCAATTCGTGTTTACGATACCTCGGGCCCATACACTGACCCAGATTTTAAACTTGATGTGCGCAAGGGCCTTGAGAAATACCGTGAAAAGTGGATTGAAAGCCGTGGCGACACTGAAATTTTAGACTCAGTGACTTCGCAATTTTCTCAACAACGAATGGCAGATGAAGGGTTAGATCATATCCGCTTTGAGCATCTACCAAAGATCCGCCGTGCAAAAGCAGGCAAAAACGTAACGCAAATGCATTATGCGCGACAAGGTATTGTAACGCCTGAAATGGAATATGTGGCAATTCGTGAAAACATGGGACGCGCTAAAATTCGTGAAGAGTTGCTTGCGGCCCAGCACAAAGGCGAATCGTTTGGCGCTAGTATTCCTGATTTTATTACCCCTGAATTTGTGCGTGATGAAATTGCCCGTGGCCGCGCCGTGCTTCCTAACAACATCAACCACCCGGAAACTGAGCCGATGATCATTGGCCGAAACTTCTTAGTTAAGGTGAACGCGAATATTGGTAATTCGTCGGTGACTTCATCAATCGAAGAAGAAGTAGAAAAAATGGTGTGGTCGACTCGTTGGGGCGCCGACACGGTAATGGACTTATCAACGGGTCGTTATATTCACGAAACCCGTGAGTGGGTGGTACGTAATTCGCCAGTACCAATTGGTACCGTACCAATCTATCAAGCGCTTGAAAAAGTAAACGGTGTGGCTGAAGACCTAACGTGGGAGATTTTCCGCGATACCTTGATTGAACAAGCAGAACAGGGTGTTGATTACTTTACCATTCACGCTGGAGTATTACTGCGTTACGTGCCGATGACGGCAAAGCGTGTTACCGGTATTGTTTCGCGTGGTGGCTCAATCATGGCGAAATGGTGTTTAGCGCACCATAAAGAAAACTTCTTATACACGCACTTTGAAGAAATCTGTGAAATTTTAAAACAGTATGATGTGTGTTTTTCATTAGGTGATGGCTTGCGCCCGGGCTCTATTGCTGATGCTAATGACGAAGCCCAGTTCAGCGAATTACGTACTTTAGGTGAGCTGACAAAACTTGCTTGGAAACATGATGTGCAAGTGTTCATCGAAGGCCCAGGCCATGTGCCAATGCATATGATCAAAGAGAACATGGAAGAGCAGCTAAAACACTGTG
Source organism: Pseudoalteromonas sp. bablab_jr010 (assembly GCF_016464105.1). Lineage (NCBI taxonomy): Bacteria > Pseudomonadati > Pseudomonadota > Gammaproteobacteria > Alteromonadales > Pseudoalteromonadaceae > Pseudoalteromonas > Pseudoalteromonas sp. bablab_jr010. The sequence goes on from NZ_JACDWV010000171.1 coordinate 20,229, forward strand.
AAGAAGCACCGTTTTATACTCTTGGTCCATTAACCACGGATATTGCACCGGGGTACGATCATTTCACATCAGGTATTGGCGCTGCGCAAATTGCTTGGTACGGCTGCGCTATGCTTTGTTATGTAACTCCTAAAGAGCATTTAGGTTTACCAAACAAAGAAGACGTTAAAGAAGGTTTAATCACCTACAAAATTGCTGCTCATGCTGCCGATTTGGCAAAAGGTCACCCGGGTGCGCAAGAGCGTGACAATGCATTATCAAAAGCACGCTTTGAGTTCCGTTGGCACGACCAATTTAACCTAGGTTTAGACCCAGAACGCGCCCGCGAATATCACGATGAAACACTGCCACAAGAATCAGGCAAGATTGCACACTTCTGCTCTATGTGTGGCCCTAAGTTCTGCTCGATGAAGATCACTCAAGAAGTACGTGATTACGCCAAAGATCTTGAAGCTAGAGGCATTGATCCAAATAACGTAGGCGATACTATCGAAATCAAAATGGTCGATGTTGAAGCCGAAATGAAAGCGAAATCAGACGAGTTCAAAAAAACAGGCTCTGAGATTTACCACAAAGCCGTTTAATTGATGGAGCTAGGCATCAGCGATAGGCTCTGGGTATTTACCTAGGGCCAAGAGCCTAGGGCCTAGAAAGTTTATGTCATTAAAGATAGCGATACTGGGTTTTGGTTTAACTGGTCGTTTAACTGCATTAGCACTTGCTAAAGAGCATCAGTTAAGTGTGTTTGAGCAAGGTGATGAACATGCTAGCAACAGTGCTGGCAGCGTTGCTGCAGCAATGTTAGCCCCCCTTGCTGAATCAGTCTTGTGTGAACAGGATTTAGCCCTACAAGGGCTTAATAGCATCACTCGTTGGCAGCAAATTTTAAGTGAGCTCGATGACGCTGTGTATTTTCAACAAACAGGCAGTTTAGTGGTTGCTCATCAGCAAGATAAGGGCGATTTACAAAGTTTTGTGAGCCGCTTAAAACCGCTTGAAAGCTATCAGGCACAGGCATTGGTTGGCACTCAAATCGCTGACCTTGAACCAGAACTAGCTGGGCGTTTCCATCAAGGTGTGTATTTACCTTGTGAAGGGCAACTCGATAATCAGGCATTTTATAGCGCTAGTTTTAAAAAGCTTACCTCGCAAGGAGTGCAATTTAACTTTGGCTGTAAAGTTGAATTGAACGCCCATCAAGTGAATGGCCAAAGCTTTGATTATGTATTTGATTGCCGCGGCTTAGGTGCAAAACAGGCTGAACCCTTACTTCGCGGAGTCAGAGGGGAGGTGGCGCGTTTATATGCACCTGAGGTGAACCTAACCAGACCAATACGGCTGATGCATCCGCGTTACCCAATTTATATTGCTCCTAAGCCAAATCATCAATTTGTGATTGGTGCGACTGAAATTGAATCGCAAGACACAGGTAAAGTGACCGTGCGCTCGGCACTGGAGTTATTGTCTGCTGCTTATACGGTGCATAGCGGCTTTGCTGAAGGGCGTATCGAGAGCTTGCAATCAGGGCTTCGTCCAGCGTTTGCAGACAACCGTCCGAAAGTCACAAAACAAGGTCGAGTGATCAAAATTAATGGCTTGTACCGTCATGGCTATTTACTTGCGCCTCAGGTGGTCGATGATGCAGTGAGCTTAATTGCTTAAGGATAAAAATGAATATTTTAATTAATGGTCAGTCAGTTACAGTGAACGACAATACATCGCTCACTCAGGCGTTGAGCCAGTTTGGCGCAAGACCTCCATTTGCCGTTGCCGTTAATGGTGACTTTGTACCGCGCAGCCAATGCGATGCTAAACCCCTCAATGAAGGCGACAGCATTGAGCTATTGTCGCCAATTCAAGGAGGCTAAGATGGATAGTTTTTCAGTTTATGGTGAGCAATTTACGAGTCGTTTACTGATTGGCTCAGCACTGTACCCTTCGCCAAGTGTTATGACAGAGTCGATAGTGGCCTCACAGGCTGAGATTGTCACGGTTTCATTAAGACGTCAGCAAAGCGCTGCTGCGGGTGATGATTTTTGGCAATTGATAAAAAACACCGGGTTAAAGGTGCTGCCAAATACGGCGGGTTGCCATAGTGTGAAAGAAGCAGTGACCTTGGCACAAATGTGCCGCGAAGTGTTTGCCACTGATTGGATCAAGTTAGAGTTGATTGGTGACGAATATAATTTACAGCCCGATCCAATCGCACTGCTCGAAGCCACTAAAATTTTATTGGCCGATGGCTTTAAAGTTTTACCTTATTGCACAGATGATTTAGTGCTGTGTCAGCGCCTCGCTGATTTAGGCTGCGAAGTACTTATGCCTTGGGGCGCACCGATTGGCACAGGCAAAGGCTTGCTGAATCCTTATAACTTAAAAATGATCCGTGAGCGCTTGCCAAACCATACTTTAATTGTTGATGCGGGCTTAGGTTTACCATCTCATGCCTGTCAAGCGCTTGAATTAGGGTATGATGCCGTATTATTAAATTCGGCAATTGCAGGTGCAGGTTGCCCAGTAACGATGAGTAAAGCGTTTAAGAGTGCGGTTGAAGCGGGGCGATCTAGCTATGTGGCTAAAGCGATGCCAGAGAAAGACGTAGCAAGCCCATCAACGCCGACGCTTGGAATGCCATTTTGGCATCAAGAATAAAATGTGAGGAATAACATGAATCAGGTTGTATGGACCATAGCTGGCTCAGATTCGGGCGGCGGTGCAGGAATTCAAGCCGACATCAAGGCAATGCAAAGTTTTAATGTACATGGCTGTACGGTTATTACTGCTTTAACGGCACAAAATAGTTTAGGTGTAGAAGCACTTAACCCGATTTCAACAGAAGTGATTGAGTCGCAACTATTAGCCTTAGCCAGTGATATGCCTGCCAGCGTGATTAAAATTGGCATGCTTGCCAATGTGCAGCAAATACAGCTTATTAGTGAGCATTTAAAACATTACAAAGCAACTTGGGCAGAGCCGCCTTTGGTTGTTTATGATCCGGTTGCCATTGCCTCAAGTGGTGATTTATTAACAGAAGAAGATACTGTTAGTGCTATCAAAGAGTGTTTATTGCCATTAGTCGATGTTGTAACACCGAACACCCACGAAACACAGCTATTAACTGGTGTTTACCTGATTGGCCCAAGCGCAGTGAAAGAGGCCGCAAAGAAGTTAACAGGCTATGGTGCAAAAGCGGTGATCATCAAAGGGGGTCACTGGGATTACCCAAGTGGCTATTGCATTGATTACTGCGTGCAAGGTGAGCAGGAATATTGGCTTGGTAACGAAAAAATTCAAACTCCGCATAGTCACGGTACTGGATGCAGTATGGCCTCTGTGATTGCTGCGTGTTTAACCAAACAGTATCCTCTCAAAGATGCCTTTATTTTAGCGAAAACCTATATAAACCAAGGATTAAAAGCAGCCATTCGATATGGTGAAGGGATTGGCCCCGTTGCACACACTTGCTTTCCAACAAATCTAGCTGATTACCCACAAGTCATCGAAGCGGGAAGTTGGCTGGGTGATGAGCTCGACTTTGATTGCCCGGTTGATTTTACCATGGCAGCAGGTTTTGCCGAGTGCGACTCTAAACAGCTTGGGCTATATGCCGTTGTTGATACGGTTGATTGGTTAGAGAAGTGTTTAGCCGAAGGGGTTAAAACCGTTCAATTAAGAATGAAAAATGCAGACGATGCAGCACTTGATGAGTCGATTGCAAGTGCGGTTATGCTGGGGCAGAAGTACGATGCGCAGGTGTATATCAATGATTATTGGCAATTGGCGATTAAGCACGGCGCTTATGGTGTGCATTTAGGGCAAGAAGACTTACAAACCGCTAATTTAATTGCCATAAAAGAGGCGGGGTTACGCTTAGGTGTGTCGACTCATGGCTTTTATGAGATGCTGCGTGCACATAATTACAGACCAAGTTATATGGCGTTTGGTGCTATTTATCCAACTACCACCAAAGACATGACGGGGCAAATTCAAGGCTTAGAGAAACTCGAAAAATTTGTGCCGTTGATGGCCGATTATCCAACGGTGGCAATTGGTGGAATTGATATATCACGGGCAGAGCAAGTTGCGAGCACGGGTGTTGGCAGTGTTGCCGTAGTGCGTGCGATTACTGAAGCCGAAGACTACCAAGCAGCCATTGCAAAGTTAAAACAGCTGGTCGAAGGTCAGTCTTAATATGAGCGCGTTAAGCGACAAAGAGCAAATTCGTTATAGCCGCCACTTGCTACTAAAAGAGGTGGGGCATGCGGGGCAGCAAAAGTTAAAGTCTGCTCATATTGTGGTTGTCGGAGCTGGTGGGCTTGGCTCACCTGCAATGTTTTATTTAGCGGCAGCAGGAATCGGAACGCTCACTTTGATTGACGACGATAAAGTTGAGCTTTCAAATCTACAGCGACAAATACTCTTTAAAGTAAACCACATGGGGCAGGCAAAAACACAGGCGGCTGCCAAGGTGTTAAGCAGTTTAAATAATCAAATAACGGTTAAACCTCTATGCCAAAAGCTTGATGAAAGTAACTGTGCTGAGCTACTTGAAGGTGCTGACATCATTCTTGATTGCAGTGATAACTTTGCTACCCGGTATTTGGTTAATCGCTATTGTTTAGCTAAATCTATTCCGCTTGTTTCAGCTGCGGCTATTGCAACACAGGGGCAGGTGATGAGTTTTGATTTTCGTGATGAACAAAGCCCTTGCTATGGCTGTATATTCCCGCAAACGGAGGAACAAACAGCACTTAATTGTGACAATGCTGGGGTATTGAGCCCGTTACTGGGTGTTATGGGCAGCATGCAAAGTTTATTGGCTATCAATATATTGCTTGGCCATAAAACGGGCAGCGAGTTTATTCAATTTGATGGGCTAACACTAAAACAAGAGCGCTTTAATATTCAAAAAGACAGGGAGTGTTCAGAGTGTAATCGTGGAGTGTAGGCGCGATTTATAGAGAGTTTTAAGCAAACCACTTTTGCTCAAGTGGTTTGCTAAATTGAACTTATTAGTCGTTAATTTTCGCAAATGGTGTGCCCATGCGCGTTACTGTTTCTGGGTGTTGATCTGATAAGAACTCAGCTTGATTTGCACCCCAAGCTAAAATAACGGTAGAGCCTAATTTAAAGCGACCCATTTCTTCACCTTTCTTCAGAGTAATCGCGTTGTCACCTGTGGTTGGGTAATTCCAACTAAATACATCTTTACCTGCTGGTGGCGTTACTGTGCCTGCCCAAATAGTCTCGATGCTAGCAACAATTGTTGCACCTACAAGTACCATGGCTAGCGGGCCAATTTCAGTTTCAAAGATAGCCACAACACGCTCGTTACGAGCAAATAGGTTAGGTACATTTTGTGCTGTTAACGGGTTTACCGAAAATAAATCACCCGGTACGTAAATCATTTTGCTTAGCGTACCATCAACAGGCATGTGAATTCGGTGGTAATCTTTAGGCGCTAAATAAATAGTTGCAAACTTACCGCCTAAAAACGGCGCTGTGTCTTCTTCTTTGCCACCAAGGAGTGCTTGTAAGCTGTAGTCATGGCCTTTTGCTTGGATGATTTGACCGTCGACTACATCGCCTAATTGGCTAATTGCACCATCAACTGGGTGAGCAATAATGTCGCTTTCTTCAGCAAGTGGACGAATACCTTCTTTTAATGGGCGAGTGAAAAACTCATTAAAAGTTTTGTAATGAGCTGGATCTGGGTATTTAGCCTCACTCATATCAATTTTGTATTGTTTGATAAACAATTTAATTAAGGCCGTTGTTAAGCCACCCGCTTTTGCTGCTGCTAACTTGCCAACCATGCGCGAAATGAAATGTTTTGGCATGGCATATTGCATAGCAATTTTGAATTTATCTAAACTCACTTGTTATTTCCTAAATAGTTATACGCGAGGAGCGCGTGCACCAGCACGGCCGTCGGCCATAGTTTCTAAAATTCGGTGGTAACTGTCAAAACGAAGTTCTGAAATTTCACCATCATCAACAGCTTGGCGAATTATACAGCCAGGATCGTTTAAATGTTTACAATCGCGAAAACGACAGCCACCAATAAAATCACGGAACTCTTTAAAGCACCATGTAACGCGCTCAACATCTAAATGCCATAAGCCAAACTCACGAATTCCCGGTGAGTCGATTAGGTTACCACCACTTGGTAAATGGTGTAATCGCGATACGGTTGTTGTGTGTTGACCAAGGCCGCTGTTCTCAGAGACTTCTTGGGTTAAGATATCTGCATCTGGCAGTACAGTGTTCACTAAGGTTGATTTACCCACACCGCTTTGACCAACAAAAATGCTGTTTTTATCAACTAGTTTTTGTTTAAGCTCAGCAATGCCTTGACCGGTTTTATTACTGACTAACAGTACTTGATAACCTAGCTCACGATAGATATCGAGAATTTCATCAATAAAAGCAAGGCCTTCATCGTCTATTAAATCTATTTTGTTAAGCACTAAAATAGGCTCAATACCCATGTCTTCACAGGCAACTAAATAGCGGTCGATAATGTTTGGTGTAAACTCAGGCAATACCGCAGAGACCATTAAAATTTGGTCGATATTGGCAGCGACAACTTTCACCCCGTCATAAAAATCAGGGCGCGTTAATTGTGAGCGACGCTCATGGGTTGCTTCAATAACGCCTGCTAAGTCGCCTTCGCTAACTTTTGCACGGCGAAAAATAACTTCATCACCACATACAAGGCTCGATACTGTTCTACGTATATTACAGCGCAATACTTCGCCTGATTCGGTTTCGATATCGGCATGTTGGCCAAATCGACTGATCACAACCGCATTTTCGGCAGGGCCTAAATTGTCATTTTGCCATTGCACAGTTGCCCCTTTCTGTTGCTTTTTGTCTGCATTAGAGAGGCGTTTTTGATGATTGGCCTTAATTCGACGCGATTGGCCTTTACTTAATTTCTTTTGTTTTGCCACTTTTGGCCTATAACTTGAGTAAATGTCGGGCTTTTTGAAAAAAAAGCTTTAGGTCGACTGATGATACTAATATGATATATCTAAATGCGTTGGATCTAAAGGAAAGCACCGCTAAGGTAACTATGTCTTTTCATAAATCAAATCTTATCTGGCTCGACCTAGAAATGACAGGCCTCGAACCAGCAACAGATAAAATACTCGAAATTGCCACTGTTGTCACCGACAGTGATTTAAACATCTTGGCCGAAGGCCCTGTTATTGCTATTCATCAAAGCGATGAACTGCTTGATGGTATGGACGAGTGGTGCACGACTCAGCACGGTCAATCTGGTTTAACAGCTCGTTGTAAAGCAAGCACATTCACTGAACAAGATGCTATTGATCAAACTTTGGCATTTCTAAAGCAATGGGTACCTGCGGGTGCTTCACCTATGTGTGGTAATTCTATCGGCCAAGACCGCCGTTTTATGAATAAGTACATGCCTGAATTGGAAGACTACTTTCACTACCGTAACCTTGATGTGAGTACCGTTAAAGAACTTGCACGTCGTTGGAAACCTGACGTATTAGCGCAAGTGAACAAAAAAGGTTCACATCTAGCCCTTGACGATATCAAAGATTCGATCATGGAATTAAAGGTTTACCAAGAAAAATTCTTTAATTTGTAAAAAACATTTGCAAACACATCGGATTATTGTAGAATCCTGCCCCGCTTAAGACGTTAACCCCCGCGGGGTTGGTATGTCTTTAGCTAAACTTTTATAGTTGAAATTTGCGGCACTAGCTCAGTTGCCAGAACGTTTTACCGCAACCTTCAGGTTGTGCGACAACGGACAAATTACTGACTACTTTTGAATGCGGCACTAGCTCAGTTGCCAGAACGTTTTACCGCAACCTTCAAGGTTGTGCACCAACGGACAAATTACTGACTACTTTTGAATGCGGCACTAGCTCAGTTGCCGGAACGTTTTACCGCAACCTTGCCAAGGTTGAGGTCACGAGTTCGAGCCTCGTGTGCCGCTCCAATTTCTCACCAAAAGAAATTGGCTTAAGTTTCAAGAGGAAAGTAACTAACTTGAAGCTTGTAACTTAAAACTAGTAACTTATTGTGCGGCACTAGCTCAGTTGCCAGAACGTTTCACCGCAACCTTCAGGTCTGTCTCTTATACACATCT
>NZ_JACDWV010000172.1:0-428 GCF_016464105.1 Pseudoalteromonas sp. bablab_jr010
CATGTACGTTGTCGTGTATGAGTTGTGTTGTTTGTGCGCCTAGCGTTAGCCATAACAACTTACCAATGTTATCTGAGGCAGGTTTTACCGACTCATAAACCTGGGCTAGCCATTTGTAATCTTCGTTGTATTCATCAAGTAAACTATCAGGTGAAAGCGACTCCCACAGTTTGGCCAGGTATTTAAAATCCAGTGCAAAGGCGTCTTTCTTTTCGTCTGTACTAATGGCGTTCTGTGCAGCCTCTAGGCCTTCAAAGCCCTCTATAGTTCTGTCTACATCAGTAAAGTGGGCTAGCGTATCAGTCATTGCTTTTGGTAGTTTGACGCGTAACTCACTTAGGTTAGAAATAACTTGTTGTACGCTTTCTTCGTCAAACTCTAGTGCTTTTGCTGCATCGTCAAATACGCCAAAGTAGTCAACAATACAG
>NZ_JACDWV010000173.1:0-375 GCF_016464105.1 Pseudoalteromonas sp. bablab_jr010
GGCGTAGGGTTTAGCCTGTAGTTGTATCTGAGCGTCTTTTTCATATACTGTATAGACTACTGTATAAGGCCAAGTTATCAAGATGGGATATGAAACTAAATCTCACTGCAAATATCTAATTGCGCTTCATCTAATTTTGGTGGTTAAGTACAGAAAACCTCTGCTAAACGGAAGGCTGGGTGAGTTTGTAAAGAAAACGGTTTTCGATGTTTCTCTATCATCTGACTTTAGGATGAAGAGGTTGAGATAGACAAAGATCACATTCATATGCTGATTACAATCGGCACTCGATATTCAGTAGGCCAGCACGCAAGGAGGATTAAGCAAGCCACAACCGCTAAAATCTGGAAATCATTTCCTTATCTGAAAAACCAA
>NZ_JACDWV010000174.1:0-391 GCF_016464105.1 Pseudoalteromonas sp. bablab_jr010
ATGGGATAGGAACCCTTGGTCTTCCGGCGTGCGGGTTTTTCACCCGCATTATCGTTACTCATGTCAGCATTCGCACTTCTGATACCTCCAGCAAACCTCCCGGTTCACCTTCAACGGCTTACAGAACGCTCCCCTACCACTTGAGCATACCCCGAAACTATCTCTACCACCGACTCACGTTCGGGGGCGCTTGAACGTTGGGCGCTTCGCGCTGTCAACGTTAATCAAAATAGCTTGGGTGGTATGCTCAAATCCGCAGCTTCGGTGCATAGTTTAGCCCCGTTACATCTTCCGCGCAGACCGACTCGACCAGTGAGCTATTACGCTTTCTTTAAAGGATGGCTGCTTCTAAGCCAACCTCCTGGCTGTCTGGGCCTTTCCACATCGTTTC
>NZ_JACDWV010000175.1:0-295 GCF_016464105.1 Pseudoalteromonas sp. bablab_jr010
ATGGGATAGGAACCCTTGGTCTTCCGGCGTGCGGGTTTTTCACCCGCATTATCGTTACTCATGTCAGCATTCGCACTTCTGATACCTCCAGCAAACCTCCCGGTTCACCTTCAACGGCTTACAGAACGCTCCCCTACCACTCAAACATAGTTTGAATCCGCAGCTTCGGTGCATAGTTTAGCCCCGTTACATCTTCCGCGCAGACCGACTCGACCAGTGAGCTATTACGCTTTCTTTAAAGGATGGCTGCTTCTAAGCCAACCTCCTGGCTGTCTGGGCCTTTCCACATCGTTTC
>NZ_JACDWV010000176.1:0-1243 GCF_016464105.1 Pseudoalteromonas sp. bablab_jr010
AAAAAACCCGAGACTAAGCTCGGGTTTTTCTTAATGCTTAATGCATCACTATAGTTGATTACTCAACGATAGTTGCAACAACACCAGCACCAACTGTACGGCCACCTTCACGGATAGCGAAGCGTAAACCTTCGTCCATCGCGATTGGGCAGATTAGTTCTACAGTCATCTTGATGTTGTCACCAGGCATTACCATTTCAACGCCGTCTGGTAACTGTACGTCACCTGTTACGTCAGTTGTACGGAAGTAGAACTGTGGACGGTAACCTTTGAAGAATGGCGTGTGACGACCACCTTCATCTTTAGAAAGTACGTATACTTCTGAAGTGAACTTCGTGTGTGGAGTGATTGAACCAGGCTTAGCTAGTACTTGACCACGTTCAACGTCTTCACGCTTAGTACCACGTAGAAGTGCACCGATGTTCTCACCCGCACGACCTTCGTCTAGAAGCTTACGGAACATCTCAACACCTGTACAAGTTGTCTTCGTAGTTTCTTTGATACCTACGATTTCAACTTCGTCATTCACGTTGATGATACCAGCTTCAACACGGCCTGTTACAACAGTACCACGACCTTGGATTGAGAATACGTCTTCGATAGGCATGATGAATGGCTTATCGATGTCACGCTCTGGCTCTGGGATGTAAGAATCTAGTGCTTCTGCAAGCTCAACGATTTTGTCTTCCCACTCTTTCTCGCCTTCTAACGCTTTAAGCGCTGAACCTTGGATTAGTGGTAAGTCATCACCTGGGAAGTCGTACTCAGAAAGAAGTTCACGAACTTCCATCTCAACTAGCTCAAGTAGCTCTTCGTCGTCAACCATGTCACATTTGTTCATGAATACGATGATGTAAGGTACACCAACCTGACGAGAAAGTAGGATGTGCTCACGAGTTTGTGGCATAGGACCGTCAGTCGCAGCAACTACTAGGATTGCGCCGTCCATTTGAGCAGCACCAGTGATCATGTTTTTAACATAATCGGCGTGTCCTGGACAGTCTACGTGTGCGTAGTGACGAGTTGGAGTATCGTACTCAACGTGTGAAGTTGAGATTGTGATACCACGCTCACGCTCTTCTGGAGCGTTATCGATTGATGCGAAGTCTTTAGCTACACCACCGTATACTTTTGCAAGTACGTTAGTGATTGCTGCTGTTAGAGTTGTTTTACCGTGGTCAACGTGGCCGATTGTACCAACGTTTACGTGCGGTTTTACGCGTTCAAACTTTTCTTTTGCCAT
>NZ_JACDWV010000020.1:0-17621 GCF_016464105.1 Pseudoalteromonas sp. bablab_jr010
CGCAGTATAAATCGCTTTTAAACCAACCCTTTGGGCGCTTCACAGGCACTTACTCTCATCGTTGTTACTTCTTAAAAGGGACTGCCATTCTTGCAAAGTAACGCCTTGATATTAAGCACCTGTGAAACGCTGAATTCTGCATCTTGAGGTGGTTTGGGTATAGAAAAAAGCCCTGCTAGTGCAGGGCTAAATCAACGTTAGGATTTATTATTGTATCCTTCCTTGGTCAGAGTATTAGAACTGGTATTTGTACTCAATTGAGAACTCAGTGCCTTTCTCTTTAGAGCGAGTTAAAGTTCCCGCTGACTCTATTTCAGATTTTGCGCCCAAGATATTAGTCACTTTGAACTTCAAGCTTGAGTTGAAATCAGGGAAATAGGTGTAGTTAAAGTCTAGAGAGTGGAAAGGTTGCTCCATCCAATCTTCTTGACCTTCAATGCCAGGAATAATAATTCGCTCACCAAATACATTATAGATTAGCGTTGAAGCATGCTGCCCACTAGGTGCGTCATAGCCTAACTGCATATTCACAACATATTTTGAATGGCCCGTCATGCGACGTGTTGTATTTGTAACCGCTGCAGAAACTCCTGTTTGTTCAACAATCGCCTGACGGTCCATGTTGATTTCTGAGTCACTTAACGTCACGTTACCTGTCATGAACACGTCTTGCCAGAATCCACCTAAGAAAGCAAAATCTTTCAGGTATTCAAATTCAACACCCGCAACATAACCATCTTCTGCATTAGCAATACGTACCAGAGGTGGACCATCTTGTGCAGGTGATTGAACAGACTCAATTGGATCAACCATGTCTTTATAGAACACACCAACAGAGAAGTTCTCGCCCGTATCAAAATAGTTTTCCCAGCGGAAATCATAGTTTTTGATTTGCGTTGTACGTAAACCAGGCGTACCACCTACAGGGTATTCAGTAAGTGGGTCGATGTAAGTTGCATCAGAAATCTCACGTAAATCTGGACGAACAACTGTTTCACCATAGCTTAAACGCCATTGCGTTTCGTCGTTTTGCACATAAGTTAAAGCAAGTGCACTATAAACGTCGTCTTCACGGAATGCGAGCTGATCTAACTCATCATAATCAATTGAAGATGCAAGGCCACCAGTAAATGGGTCAAGCGGAACAGATACTTGACGGAAATCTTCCCAACGTAAACCACCGGTAATACGCCATGTGTTATTGAAGAAGAAATCAGCTTCGAAGTAATAGGCATCCACTTTCTGCGCTGACTTATAGTCATCGCCTGAAACCGTTGTGTCGTTTAAGATTGGCTGCGTTAGTGATGCGTTTGTAAGTACATCATCAGATAAAATGGTGTTTAACTCATTTCCGTTTAAGTCAACATCTGAGAATGCACGTGTATTGATATCAAAACGACGGTTAGTTGCTGAACGCTCTTTAGAGATAAAGTCAGCACCTGATTTAAGCTCAACATCCACGCCATCTAGCATAATAGGCAACGTAAAGTTAAAACCGTAGTTCTCTACTTCATCATCCAAATCTTGGAAAGTGTAACGCGCAGCCGTTGTTGCATTGGTTAATGCGCTTTCGTTTACTGTATCGTAAAACCCATCTTCATTGGCATCAGTAACAATGAAACGCGTTTTCATGTTACCTGGTGCGTAACGGTTTGAGCGACCAATTGAATACTTCCAGTCAAAACCCGCGTAATTCAACCAATCAAAAGTATGCATACCTTTTAATTGATTAACGATCAGCTCACGCTCTTCATAACGAACATCATACGAACGTACACGCTTGTTATCAGAGGTATTGTTGTTTTGGTCAATACCCAAACGGTCTGAAATTTTATCTTCAGTATCGCGTAAGATTAAAGCCGTGTAGTCAACTTTATGCGCTTTGTCATACTCAACACCAACCGTAACCATCCCTGATGTTTTAACCGTGTGCTCTGTACTTAGTACTTGGTCATAACCACGGATCATGGTTGTTGAATTTTCACCAATCAAGAAGCCTTGACCTTGATACTCATCTGCAACAACGTGCTTATTATCGTAGCTAAGCGACGATAAGAAACCGTAGCGCCATTTATCTGATTCGAAGCTGTTACCTAATGTGGCAGTAAACTTCGTATTCGGATCAACCTTTGCTGATTTTGGATCATAATCGCGATTTAACGATAGGGCTAAAGCACGGCTTTGCTCAGGTGTTAAATCATCAAGCGATTGACCACTTTGGTATACATCAAGGATAGGACGTGGAATTTCGCGTGTGCCATCATCAACACCGTACCAATCATCCGAACCACCGTTGTATTCAAGGCCATCATCAAAGTTATTAGTGTTGTAACCAAGCTGACCCGACACATCAAATACAAATTGATCAGGAATTGATTTCAAACGAATATCAACGTTACCACCACCAAAAGACGCTGGCATTGACGGTGAATACGATTTTTGTACTGATAAACTTTCGATAATACCTGATGGAAATAAATCCAGTGGTAATACAGAACGTGTTGGATCTGGACTTGGTACTGCAGAGTTATTTAACTGTGTACTTGAATATCGCTCACCTAAACCACGAACATAAATAAACTTACCATCAACAAGTGTTAAACCTGTTACACGGCGTAGCGCTGCAGCAGCGTCACTATCACCACTTCGTGAAATTTGCTCTGCACCCATAATATCAGCAACGAATGCTTGCTGTTTACGCTCTTCTAGAACAGCTGTTGCAGTGCCTTTTAAACGACTTGCACTAACAACAACTTCTTCAAGAACAGCTTCTTCGTCTGCTTCAGCTGCGTGTGCTGAGACACTCAAGCCGCATAAGATAGCTGCGCTTAGCGCTGTTAAGCTGAACTGTTTTGAATATTGTTTCATGTTTACCTCTATCTGAAATAAGTTACAGAAAGTTGTTTAAAGGTGCTAAACACGTTGTTTAGCACCTTGCTTACTGTGTTATTCCAGACCTACTGTCCAACCTTCAGTCCAGTTGTTATCAGCAGATACTGCACCAATGTGCGTTGTTGTATCGAAGAAACCGTCGATTGCTTTCACGTCTGTCGCTGTTGTTGTATCGATAGTAAAGATACCATTTACAACTTGCGTTTGACCTGTAGCAACTAAGTTACCTAATGTGTTTGTCCACCAGTTCTCAACGCTGAAATCTACACCACTTGGGTCTTTGAAGTTTTCAGAACATGCAATCACTGATGATTTAATCATTAAGGTGCCATCTTGAGCATTGTTCACTGTTTCACTTTCACCAGAAGCTGCACCTTCAATCTCAAGACATTCGCCCATGCCTTCAGGGCCCGTTACGATTGTGTTATAGATTTGTGCACCCGTACCTTCACGGAAGTACATACCTTCTGAGTCATCTTCACCGTCAAAGGTATTACCAATGATTGTTAAGTTAGCAATTGTTGGGTTTGACTTAGGCGTTTTAGACGGTGTAGTACCATCGTTGTCTGCTTCAATACCACGGTTTGCATCTGAGTTATCAGCTGCTTGCTTAACAAGAATATGCTGCATTTTACCTTGGAAACCATTGTCCCAGTCGATGCTGTCATCTTGAATGCTTGTTAGTACTAAGTACTTCGCTTGTACGTTACCACCGAAGAATTCAACACCGTCATCCGCGTTTTGGTGAACTTGCACATACTCAACAGTAGTACCAGAACCAACACCACCGAACGTAATACCGTTTAATTCGTTATCTGGTGCGATTTCGTAACCACCATTCATCACACGAACATAACGCAGCGTACCTGAGTTGTCCGTTGTATCAGTACCACCGAACACGGCACCTGACTCCACACCTTCAACTTGAAGTGCACAATCGCCTTCTGCTGGACACTTGTTCGATGGTGCATTACCAAGAAGAACTAAACCACCCCATTGGCCCGCTGCTGTAGTGCCGCCCATAACATCTTGGCTTGAAGTGAACGAGATGTGCTCATCTTTAGTACCGTTAGCATTAATTTTTGAACCACGGCTAATTACTAAGTAATCATCACCTGTACGGCCATATACTGTTACGCCTGGCTCGATTGTTAAAGTAGCTGAATCTGCATTATCATCACCTACAAATACTGCACCGCTTAATGCGTAGTAGTTACCCGCAGTAAGTGTTAAATCTGCAGTAATACGACCAGACACTTCACATGTTGTTGTGCTGCCATCAACTGGAGAAATTGACGTTGTACCAGATGGACAACCTGCTACAGCTGGTGGTGCCGTTACTTCACCGCCACCGTAACCAAATGCCCAACCTTCACGCCAGTCATCTGAATCATTCAGTGCACCAACAAAGTCAACTGTATCGAAGAACGCATCAACAGTATTTGCTACATCTTGTCCCGCGCCTAGTAATGGCGAGCCTGCAATTGGTTGACCGTTTGCACCAAGCATTGGCTTGTCATTGATTACGTTACCAGATTGTGCTGTAAACCATGTTTCAAGCTCAAGTAACGTGTTGCCGCTACCATCAACTGGATTTTTGAAGTTTTCGCCATTAGTACACGACATAAACGTGTTTTGCATTAAGATAGTGCCATCGTTAGCGTTATTTACTGTTTCGCTAGCACCGTCTTCTGCACCTTCAATCTCTATACACTCACCCATTTCATCAGAGCCAGTGATCACTGAGTTATAAAGGTGTAAACCTGTACCTTCACGAAGGTAGATACCTTCAGCATCATCTTCACCATCAAAGTTGTTACCGATGATTGTTAAGTTAGAGATGATTGGTAATGATTTTGGTTCTTTAGAAGGTGTGCTACCGTCGTTATCTGCTTCGATACCACGGTTTGCATCTGTTGAATCAGGATCTTGTTCAACATAAACGAATTGCATTTTACCTTGGTAACCATTATCCCAGTCGATGCTATCGTCATCGATGCTTGTTAATACAACGTGCTTAAGGTTTACTGCACCACCGAAGAATTCAACACCATCATCTGAATTATTGTGAACTTGTAAGTATTCAACTGTAGTACCAGAACCAACAGCACCAAACGTAATACCATTTAGTTCGTTGTCTGGTGCAATTTCATAACCAGCGTTTTTAACAACAACATATTTTAATGTACCTGAATTATCTGTGTTATCCGTACCGCCAAATACAGCACCTGATTCAACACCTTCAACTTGAAGAGCACAATCGCCTTCAGCAGGACACTTATTAGAAATACCATTACCAAGAAGCACCATACCGCCCCATTGGCCTGCAGATGTTTCATCACCCACTACATCTTGCTTAGAAGTAAAGATGATAGGGTCGTTTTTAGTACCTGTAGCTTCAATTTTAGAGTCACGACTAACAACTAGGTAATCAGAGCCGCTGTTACCGAATACGACCGCTCCTGCTTCAATTATTAATGTTGCACTGTCTGCTTTATCGTTACCAACAAATACTGCACCATCAAGTGCCCAGAATGCGTCTGTTGATAATGTTGTATCTTCTGTAATTACGCCTGAAAGAACTTGAACTGTTACATCACGACCTAATGCAGCAGATACTTCATTCGAAAGGCTTTGGCTGTATACACCTGGTAACTCTTCAGTTGTTGGTGGTGTAGTTGGGTTAGTAGGTGTAGTTGGTTGCTCAACTGTTTCGTCCACGTTGATGTTGATGTCACCACCGCCACAACCTGCTAAAGAGATTGCTGTAGCTACAAGACTAACCTTGAATAAGCCAGATAATTTCATTGTTCACTCCGTTAAGATAGATATTTAATTATTGTGTTAGCGCATAAACTCAAGTCACCGAAAAAGCACTAAAACTTAATGCTTTTGGGTCACTTGAGTTTTAAACTGCGACTACCTTACGGGAGCTGTATGACAAACTAGTTACACTTTAATAAACATAAAATGACAATATTAATTATTTAAAAAAGAGTAAGTTAGTAAATTTTAGGAACGGAAAAAAGCCGCCCGAAGGCAGCTTTGGTGTTGCGATTATAAATTAGTTCTTTTGTACGCTTACCTGTTGAATACGATTTAGAGTAAAGCGGTACGTAATGTTTCGGCGTGCACTTTTTCACGCTTCACATACTTGATCCATTGCTCAGCTAAACGCTGCGACTTTTTGTGTTTTTCCGCTTGCTCAAACGCTAAAATCGAGGCATCAAAGTTTTGTAAATTGTACTGCGCCATACCTAAGGCAACATACACATTTGATTCAAACTCTAAGCCGCCTTTATCTAGGGCTTTACGTGCTGCATCCGCTGCTTCTTCGTATTTTTCAAGATTAATACTTACCTCTGCAATACGTTGTTCGTACTGACCATGCGTTACTAAATCAGCGGCTTTTGCAAAATAAGCAAGTGACTTTTCACCCTCTTTTGCTTGTACCATTGCTTCTGCAACAAAGGCATAGTTTTTCGCTGATTTTTCAGCGACACCGTCTTGCATAGCTTTACTCATCACGTTCGCCGCTTTAAAAGCCAGGCCGTTGTATAAATAAACTTGCGATAATTGACGTAAATCTGATTTAGATTTCATGAAACCTTGTTGATATGCCGCTTCTAAAATCGCTAATTGCTTTTTCTCTGCGCCCGTTTCACCGTACATGCCACCTAACTGAACCCAGTACTCAGGCTTGTTGTAAAGCTTAACTAAACGCTCAAGTACCTCGACCACTTTGTCAGACTGGTTAAGTGAGTAGTACATAGCACGCTGTAAGATTAACCAGTTTTCTTTTGGCATTTCACCTTTGCTGTCGGCTTCTGCGATAGCAAGGTTAATGTTCTCAATGCCTTTTTGGTAATCTTTAAGCTGATAATATGCTTGTGACTTTAATACGTAATAAGCATCTGTTTTAGGCTTGTCGTTAATCACATCCCACTGCGCTAAATATTTGATTACCTTTTCGTAATCGCTATTAGCCATGGCAAGTTGCGCTAAGCTAAAGGTGGTGCTTACACGTAATGTTTCTGGAATCGCATCTTCGTTTACTACTTTTTCAAACGAGGCAATTGCTTTATCTAAGTCGTTTTCGTTGTAGTAAATAAAACCGTAGAAATTATGCATCATGGCAATTTCATACGAGTTCATGCTTGAAGAGCGCTCTTGAATACTATCGAGTGCTTCTAGCCCTGCTTTTGCATCACCATCATCAGCCAGCTTTTGTGCTCGTGCTAATTGGCTATACACTTTTTCACGCAGTGCAGGTACTCGTTTGGTTTTTTGCTCCTCAGCGTAAGCTGTTGCAAGTGTCACACCTGGTAACATGCTAACAACGCTTGGGACTACAAGGCTGCTTGTGAAAGCAGCCGCGCAAATCACGGCAACTTTTAAAGGTTTCATAATCGCATTCCTCTTTTCTAACCGTTAATTTGGAAAGAAATTTTGTTCTGTACGCCCGCTACTTCAACAGCTTCACCGTTAACAACGCGCGGTTTATATTTAAATTTAAGTGCTGCATCCATCGCAGCGCGGTCAAACAGTGACTCTGGTTCAGCTTTAATCACTTTCGGGTCACGAACTGTGCCTTGCTTGGTTACTGTAAACTCAACAATCACATAGCCTTCGATACCACGCGATAAAGCTCGGCGCGGGTAAACAGGCGCTACTTTTACAATCGGTAGGTATTCACCATCGCTTGATTCAAGGGCTAAACCGCCAGCTAAGTTAACGTCGGCTTCAACACTGGCACCAAAGTCAAAGTTGGCATTACTCGCGTTAGGATCACTGTTTTGCATTTGCGGTGATTCCATTGGTGGAGGTGGCTCTTTTGGCGTTGGTGGCTTTTGCGGTTTACGTTCTTTCTTTTGCACTGTCTCTTCTTTTTTCAGACGAACAAAATCAAGTACGTTTCCTTTTACGGGCTCAGACATAGCCCCTTCACCACCGGTGATCAGTGCCTGCATGCCTAAAAACAGCATAACAGTCACGATACCAGCGATGATTAATGCAACTATATAACGCATTGCTCACATTCCTTATGATGCTTCTTGCGCAGCAATCGACACATCAAATGCGCCTGCAGCACGCGATGCATCCATTACTTTAATAAGTACATCGGTTGTGGCTTTCTTATCAGCTTGAATAACCACGCTACCTTGTGGGTTTTCAGCTTTTAAGCGCTCGATATTTGCTTGAACTGCACGAACATCTACTTGGCGTTTGTTGATCCAAATTTCACCTTTGTCAGAAATAGCAACTAAGATGTTGGCACGCTCTTTTTTCACTGCTGTTGCTGCTTCAGGGCGGTTTACATCAATACCGGCTTCTTTTACGAATGATGCTGTTACGATAAAGAAGATAAGCATGATGAAAACAACGTCTAGCATTGGCGTCATGTTGATTTCTTCAGCGTCGTCTTCTTGAAATAGGTTACCTAGTGGCGCTCTCATTGTTAGTCTCCTAGTGGGTGATGCTCACATCACCCTAAAATTCGTTTAGTGGTCTAAGACCATGTTGTCTTCAAGTAATTGCACTTCGCGTTTTGCACGACGTTGTAAGAACGTTGATGCGAAAACCCCTGAAAGTGCACCCACCATGCCGGCCATTGTTGGAATAGTGGCTTTAGACACCCCTGATGCCATCGAACGTGCACTGCCTGTGCCTGTGATTGCCATTACATCAAATACTTCGATCATGCCAGTTACGGTACCTAACAGACCTAAAAGTGGACATAACGCAACCATTACGTTGATTAGCGCAAGGTTATTATTTAGTTGCATGCCAGCGCGTGAAATCATCGCTTGGCGAATTTGCTCTGCGTTCCAGCTGTTACGCTCTGCTCTATTGCTCCAAGTGCTTTTTACGTCTTTCTTGTAGCGTTTAAAGCCACCAAAAAAATACATAAAACGCTCAAGTATCAATAACCACATCGCGAAGATGAGGACCCCGATGACCAAGAGAACTTGGCCACCTGTGTCGAGGAAATCACGTAGAGCATTGATTGCATCAATCAATAGCACCATGATTTATGCTCCTTTCTCGCTTCGCTCTGCGATGATACCTGCGCTTTGCTCTTGTAAAATCAACAGCATGTTTTTAGAGCGCGTGTTAAGAAGTGTGTATAAGAATACTGTAGGGATAGCCACAACCAGACCAAGTACCGTTGTTACAAGTGCCTGAGAAATACCACCCGCCATTAGTTTAGGGTCACCTGTACCAAACAAGGTAATTGCTTGGAAGGTGTTAATCATACCGGTTACCGTACCTAGTAGACCAAGTAGTGGTGCTACCACAGAGATAATCTTAATTAGCGTCAGGTTACGAGTAATTTTTGGCATTTCACGAATGATTGCTTCGCTTAATTTAAGCTCAAGCGTGTCGTACGCTACATCTGGGTACTGATCTTTCACTTTCATTACGCGACCAAGAGGGTTGTCATCACGTGCCACTGTGTCTTTAAGTTGACGACGGATTTTGCTACCCATAATCATTAGAGATACAAAGCGCTCAAGTGCAATTAGTAAAGCGATTAAGCCAACACCTAAGATGATGTAACCAACTGTACCACCTTGATGAACTTGCTCTTCAGTATCTGGTGCTTGAACTAAAAGACCTAAAATTGAACCGCCAGTTGGGTCAAGTGCAAACGGTACAACACCTGAGTTTGCTTGTTGTAAATCAGCTGCAGTTGCTGTGTAACGGCTGCTAGGCTGACGCGTAAGCTGGCTGATTGTATTTGTAGCTGATGTGTACTCTAGGTATTTACCATCAGCGATTAAGTTAAATGCACCAACGCGCACCACTTCTTTTTGTGCTTTGCTGCCACCTTCGACGATAACATCTGTTGTAAAGCGAGATACTTTACCTTGCTCAGTCATTTCGCGCTGTAATTCAAACCATACTTTTTCGATATCATCGATAGAAGCAAGCTTTGACGTTGAACCCATTTTTTGTGCCAGCTCATCCATGAAGTTACTACGACCAGGAAGCTCTGCAGAAACAACTGACGTCATGAATTTATTGCTTGAATCACCCGCTACTTGTTGTAACACACCGAATAGCTCTTTAAGTGAACCCATGCGGTTTGAAAGTGTGTCTGTTAAGTTAGCTAGCTTCACTTCGTTTTCTTCAAACTGAGTTTCTAAGCGCTCCGACTCGTTAAGCATTGCAGTACGTTTTGCTTGTGTATCTTTGAGCATTTGTACTTGTTCGTTTTGACGCGCCATGAACTCTTGTTCTCGTTGTTTATTTTCAGCGCTTTGCTGTGCTTTACCTTGCTCTAATGTTTTTAGTAATGAGTCTAAATCCATTGGCTCAGCTGCTAGGGTGCTACCGGCAAAACCAAGGCCAGCTGCAAACACGGCCATTTTTGTCATTTTCGTTAATAATTTCATCTCAAACCTCTTATTCAGCAGCGTGGACTGGCAGTGTTAACATATCTGGGGCAAGTTGCTTACGTGCAATGCGTAAACCTTTGTTGATTTGGCTGATTGCAGAATCTGGTAATTCAACAAACGATTTTGTTTGCGTATCCCAGCTACCTGCTTTTTTGCCGTCGCGTGTTAAATAAATAAGTTCTAAACGACCGATGCGTAAGAAATCCACTTCGCGCTCTTGGCCATCTACATTCAGTAATGATGTGTACGCTTCGATAGTGCGACCGTAATCTACTTCTACTTGGTAAGCTTCAAGTAAGCGGCGGAATTTTTCACTTGAAGTAATGTCTGCGCGGTCCATCATTTCTTTTAATGATGCAATACGCTTGCTACGTTCTTCAGTTAAGAAAGGCACGTCTAGTGCAACGAATTGCTCAAGACCTGTGATCATACGCATCATTAACGGCGTAATTTGACGCTCAATAACTGATACCTGATCCATTGACTCGTTTAACGCGTCCATTTCTGCAATTTGGTTGTTTAATTGCTTAGTAAGTTGCGCGTTATAAACAGTTAAGCCGTCAATTTCTTTATTAAGGGCTTTGAATTGTTGTAAACGACCTTGCATTGAATCTGCAATCTTGTCGATTTTAGTTTGTGATTGCGCTGCAGATTTGTTTATCTCGCTGCTTTTATCAATTACTTTATCTAGATCGTTTGCATGTACTGCTGCAGATGCCGCTACAATACCTGCTAAAATCAGTGGTTTAACGCCTTTCATCGCATACACCTTTACTCGTTAAGTTAGCTTAATTTGCTAGTTGGGTTGTTTTATTGTGCGAAAGGATAACGATGAAAAATGACAAGCATGTTGCGCAAAAAATACAAAAATATGACAGCTGTAACAATTAGTTTATATTGTGCAAAGATAAGGCAAAAGTTGCAGGGTTTCGGGAACTAAATATGGGATAGGATTTGCTGATAAGTACTTTGCCAGTCTTGATAATTAACAGGGACAGCAGCGTAGAGCCCTTCATTTTCAAGGACTAAAGACGGAAAGCCTTGAATTGGTAAGCTTCTCGCTTGGTTTATTTCGTCCATAAGTAATGAATTTATTTTTTCACTTTCTATTTCGTGAATAAATGCATTTTTATCTAGCAATCAATTAATGACTCTGATAATAATTTAGCAGCACTTGGAGCCCAAAAACATTTAGATGAACATATTTTTATCATGGTAAATAAGTCAGCTTTAAGGATGAGCATATGAAAGTCACCATTTTTTTAATTTCAGCCTATTTTGTAATTGGGGCGGCTTTAATACGCTTCGCGATTCCATTTTTTCTTTTCCCAACCATAGAGCTTGAGCAACCCACATTCGAAGTCGAAAAATATACAATTCAAGAAAATGGTTTAGAAATCATTGCACGATCATATGGTATGGAAGGAACTCCTTGCCTTTTTTTCTTTCCTGGCCAACATGGTGGCATAACTAGATATGAGAGTGAAATAGCAAATAACACCAAATTTAAATCTTTTAATACAATTATCCTTTCTTATCCATCTCAAGATGGTGCTTCAGGTAAAGTCACAAACTTGGAAGCTTTTAATGAGTTAGTCGTTCAGCTTATAAATAAAACTAAAAAAGATAGTGAGTGTTCAAAAACCTTTTTTTATGGCCGCTCTTTAGGTGCGATGTTAGCTGCAAATGTTTCGGTGAATATAAATTCTCAAGGAATAATTCTTGAAAGCGTAGCTCTCTCCCTTGATAGAGCAATAGAAACTAAACTTCAGAATAAATGGTATTTATACCCCTATCAGATTTTACCGATTAAGCTGTTATTACCACATAACTACAATATTGAAGACTTACTACAGAAACAAAAAACAGCAAATATATTAATAGTTCAAGGGAATCAAGATAGCACCACGCCCCTGAATCAAATTGAAGATGTTGTTACGCGTAATAGTATAAGTTTATTAGAAATTGAAAATGGCGATCATTCTTCAACGTTTTCTTTAGCTCAAAATCAGATCAGCTCAATCATTAGCAATTGGTCTCAACAGTCTGAGTGAGATTCAAAGCTTAAATCAAATTGATACAGTGAAGTTATAAAGCGTTAGCCTAGTTCAGGTTTAAACTGTCTCAATAAAAATTGCGTTACTAATAAATACTATTTAAAAATTCGCGGATCGAACTCAAACTCAAGCTTTTCAAAGTTTTTAAAACTTTCTTTCATTGCGGGATGGTTTGGATTTACAACATAGTTATTATCTCTAGGAGAGATTATAGATGGCACCTGGAGTGCCGCAAATTGGGGCTCTGCCACATTCAGAAATTCATCTCCAATTTCCTGCGTCTCCTCACTAACTGGTATATTTCTCCACGTTTTAGGTAAGTCTTCTTTATCCAGTTTTGCTATAAGTTCGTCTGGAATTTCTATAAGGTAAAGATCATATTGATCGACAATATTTGGATCATTGTTTACATGAACAAAGACTTCTAATGAACAAAGGGATTCTGATTCAGCGAAATACAATGCTTCAGTTCCTTTTGAGTTCCATCTACCACCAAATAACTTTGCTCCTGCAGGACTAAAAGGTGTATCTGCAAATTTTTTTTGTGTTAAACGGTACATTTTCATTATGAAAAGACACCGTGCTCAACTCTACCAATAAGATCTTTTACAATTTCAAAGTCTACAGTTGTAGACACCATATCTAATGGCCTTTTGCCTCCTAACCCATAGACACTTTCACGCATCCATTCTAATGCACGTTTCTCATCATTAAATAATTCTGTAGCTAACTTAATAAGCATTGCTAGCCTATAAATCGCGTCACTTTCCTGTGTGTTAAAGCGTTCTCCGTTTTTTAGTCGGCGCTTAATAGTGCTCACAGGTATATGAGTCACACTATGAAACTCATTTTGAGACAACTTTGTTTTTTCGATAATATTGCGATATACCTTAGGTTTGAATCCTTGGTGTACCGCATCCATACGAGCTGTTTTGGCGTCTTCAATGCCTAGAGCAATCCAAAAACTAGATTTGTTATCGCGATTCGGTTTAAAACTTTTTAATTCAGCATTTGCCATAACAGCTCCCAAAAACAATAGACCATATGAGCTTATAATACTGGCTCAAATGAGCCTAATTTGCAATAGCTGATCAAAGATAAGCCAAATGCGAAAAATATAAAACAATGTTTATATTTGAGATAAGCACTTTTTTAAGAGGGAATAACTTTCGCTTTCAGAAGAACATCAATGCAAAAACGAGATTAAATAGTATCAATTATTTGCTGATAAGTACTTTGCCAGTCTTGATAATTAACAGGAACAGCAGCATAGAGCCCTTTATTTTCAAGGACTAAAGACGGAAAGCCTTGAATTGGTAAGCTTCTCGCTTGGTTTATTTCGTCCATAAGTAATGAATTTATTTTTTCACTTTCTATTTCTTTAAGGAATGCGTTTTTTTCTAACCCTATTTGCTCAGCAAGGCTTGCAAGGGTGCTGATGTCAGATGGATTTTGTGCATCTAGGTAGTAGGCTTTTTGAATGGCATAATGCATCTCTTGCTCTTTATTTTGCTGCCTTGCGACAAGCACTGCACGGCATGCTGGGTAAGTAGAACGGCGCGGTTGCGCGGTATGCCAAAACTCATGATTAAATGGTGTGCCAAGTTGCTGCTCAATGCGCTGCCATGTTTGCTGTAAAAACTGCTGCATTTCTTTTCGCATTGGCTCATCTGAATCAGGCGCAAGGCCACCCACTTTATATTCAATAGCAAGTTTGTCGCCAATGGCTGCTTGAAGCTTTAACCAAGTTTCTCTGAAGCCCCAGCACCAACTACACATTGGGTCATAAACATAAATTAGCTTTGCCATTTAATTAACCTCACTTAAACCTGATACAACTAGATTGCGCCCTTTTGCTTTGGCCTTATACAAGTTTTCATCAGCATGCTTAATTGCTTTACTAAATTGGCTTCCCCTTTCGAGGCTGGCAATACCAATACTGCAAGTTATAGATATAGATTGCCCAACATCATAGGGGATCTGTTTTTGAGCAACAAAAGCGCGCAACTTTTCAGCTACAGAGTGTGCAATTGTTAGCCCTGTTTTAGGTAGTAAAATAATAAACTCTTCGCCGCCATAGCGTGCTTTTATATCGGTTCCTCGCAGTTTATCGTGCAACATAGAAGTAAATGCAATAAGTACTTGATCACCAAAATCATGGCCATAACTATCGTTGAGTGACTTAAAATTATCTAAATCAATTAATAATACTGACATAGGTAAGTAGTTTGCCGCTTCAGCTTCAAGGCGGGGTTGAATATGTTCATAAATGTAACGACGATTAGCAAGACCTGTAAGTGGGTCAGTCAATGCATCGCGTTTTTCTATTAAGGTAATACCAGCAATTTTTTGATGGCTTTTTTGTCTAAAGTATTCGCTAATCGCAGCGAACAAAATTACTAAACTAAAGGACGCTAAAAAGCGTGAAGTTTCAACTTGCCCATAGTGTGCTTGACCAAAATTAGGGCTGAACAGCAGTGCTAGAGAACTAAAATACATAATAGCAACCAATACACTGCCCACTTTTAACCCTAAGGTGACATAAGCCACAATGGGGTAAAACATTAGCCAATATAAAGCGGTATTCTCTTTACCGCCGGTGTACACTAAGGCCATACAAAGCAATAAGATAATAGATAAAATAATGCAGCTAACAGGCACCAGAGCACCTGTGCGAAAGTAATACAGCATGCACAGCACGATGGTTACATCACTCACAACCAACATAATAGTTAATGGTAAAGCGTAAATTTGATAGTTAGATAACACCAACGAAGTGATTAAAACAATGGCAAAAAAAGCCATGGTAAATAAGGTGAAGGCACGGCGCTGTTTATCCGCCGTGTCGACACTGTTTAAAGTAATTGCATTAAGCCAGTTTTGATCCAAAATTGCAGTCTCTTAACAACTAAACTTTAAATTTGAGCACTAATTTTTCGAGCTCATAAAACTGTGCTTTTAATTTTGTACACTCGTTTAAGGTGTTATTCAGATTGCTCTGGCCTTGATTAGAAAGCTCGCTAATTGAGTGTATGTCACTGTCTAAACTTTGAATGACTTGGTTTTGCTCAGTCGTGGCATTTGCAACACTGTGGTTCACCTCATCAATTGATTCAATGGCACGAGTTACTTCAGCCATTTTATCGCCTGCTACATGTGCTTGTTCAACACTCTTTTCGCTATCACGAATACTTGCAGTCATTACTTCAACCGCAGACGCAGAGCCTTGTTGTAACTGAGAAATTGTGTCTTCGATTTCTTGCGTTGATTGCTGTGTACGATGCGCAAGTTGGCGTACTTCGTCGGCGACAACCGCAAAGCCTCGACCCGCTTCACCCGCACGGGCAGCTTCGATTGCGGCATTAAGGGCTAGTAAATTAGTTTGCTCACTAACCCCTTTGATCACTTCAAGCACTTGGCCGATGCTTACGGTGTGTGCATCTAAACTATTAATGGTTTTTTGCGCCTGCTCCATATTACGAGACAAGGCATTAATTGCCGTTAAATTATCAGCTAATGCAGATTGGCTTTGTAATGATTGGCTGTTAGCACTGGTTGCTAAGGTTGACGCATTACTTGCACTATTTGAGATTTCTACCGCACTCGATGTCAGTTCATTGATTGCAGTTGCTACATTATCTGTACGCTTTGTTTGGTCAGCATACATGTCGAGCGTGCCTTGCGTTTGATTAACTAAACTCTCAACTAATCGTTCAAGCTCAACGGTGGTATTTTTAACTTGCTCAATTGATGTATGAATTTTCTCGATGAACGCATTAAAGTAATGGCTCAACTCACCAAACTCGTCATTATTTTCAACTTCAAGACGACGGGTTAAATCCCCCTCGCCTTGTGCAATATCCTTAATTGCATCGTTCAAGCGCTGCATTGGGCGCATTAAGTAGCGAAGTAAAAACTGCATCATCAGTACAATCGCGACAATACCTAACAGCATATAAATAGCTGCCATATTTCTAAATGAGGCAACCGATGAATAAGCTATTTCTTCGTTAATAACTACACCTAAATACCAATCAACGTTTTGAATACCTTTAACCTTGGTAAACGATACTAATTTGTCTGAGTCATCAATTTGAACTTCAACAAACTCAGATTGAAGCGATAAGTCTTTGCCAAATAAGTCACGCATGTTTTTATCGATAAACTTCGTTTCTGGGTGGCTTAAAATATGCCCTTCGCTATCAAGTAAAAAGCCATAACCAAACCCTAAAAAGTCAATTTCGTTGACGATTTTGGTAATCGTTTTCATGTCGATGTCGGCACCCGCAACACCACTAAACACACCGTTTGCTTGCATTGGCGCTACAGCAGAAATAGTTAGTTCATTGGTAGTTACATCAATATAAGGGGCTGTAAACGCAGTACTGCTTTTATTTTCAACAAGTTTGTACCATGGACGTTTGGTAGCATCGTAATCAGGTGGTAAGACAACCGATTGATCATTCAATACAAAAGTGCCATCAGTGATACCAATATAGGTATTTTTAAAATCACCTGCTTTGTCGGCTGTGTTTAGTTGTTTAAGTGTTAACTCTTTACTATCACCTAGCTGATAGGTGTCTGCGACAGACGAAACAATCGCTAATTTAGCGTTTAACCAGTTAGCTATATTTTGCGATACTGATTGAGAAATCTCTTGCAGAACAAGCGAAAGTTGTTCCTGTGTTTGACTGCGCATAGAGACGAAGTTATTGACGGTAAATAATCCGAGCACAATCACTAAAACCAGTGATGCAGCCGCAGTTACCTTGGTGGTAAATTTCAAAGTGCTTTTGGAGCTTTGCATGACAAACCTATTTGTTATTTTTTTCGTTGTTAGCACTTTTATATTTAACAAATTTAAAGCCATTTGTCTTATAAAATTAAGCTAAAACTAGGAAATCGTTACTTATAATTAAAGTACGCTTTCTTTATAAATCAATTACTTTATTAGCGGCAGCACATTCAACTTCTAAAGCCACATTAATAAAAAGCAGCAAAACACTCTTTGGAACGTTCCTACAGATTACCGCTTTAATCCCCCCTGAATACGTATTCATTAAATCATTCTGTCATCTAATTTTGTTGGCTAAAGCAAAAAATGGCACAAAAAAACCCCGCAACTCTGTGTAATGCCAGTCAGTTAAGAGCTGACTGGCATTTTCTTTTATAGGGATATTTATTAGGTTTCCTTCTTACCACCCTTGGATAATGCCTGTCTGGTAGCCTATCGGGTAAGATAAACAACCTAAGAGTTGTCAGTAATTCA
>NZ_JACDWV010000177.1:0-25816 GCF_016464105.1 Pseudoalteromonas sp. bablab_jr010
AACTTATTGCAATGGCTGAAACCTTTGTGCTGCCAGAGCGAAGAGAAAGACATTATCCAAGATGTGTGAAAAAGAGACCCAGTCGGTACCCTGAACGAAAGCCCCAAAAAATGCCTGTCAGCTCTTAACTGACAGGCATTAAGCGAATTAGCTCTCCTTTTTTGTACCTAACTAGTTTAGGTTTTAGCTTTTTTCTGCCACGCGTTCGAATACACGCTTAACGGCGATACCGTAGGTATCACTAGCTTCTTCAGCACAGGTCACAACCGACTCAAGATCATTAAGGTGACCATTCGCTAAGCCATACACCCAACCATGAATTGTTAAATCTTGGCCTTTCGCCCAAGCATCTTGCACAATGTTAGTACGGCACACGTTACGTACTTGTTCGATAACGTTTAGTTCAATTAAGCTATTTAAACGCTCTTGCTCAGGTAATGCATTGAGTTGTTCGATGTGTTTTTCTTTTACATCACCTACATGGCGTAGCCAGTTATCAATTAAGCCAAAACGCGCTTCGTTTAATACTGCTTGAACACCACCACAGCCATAGTGACCAACGACCATGATGTGCTTCACTTTCAGCACTTCAACAGCGTATTGCATTACCGAAAGACAGTTATGGTCAGTATGCACAACGACATTTGCTACGTTACGGTGAACAAATAGCTCACCCGGTAATAAGTCTACAATTTCGTTTGCAGGTACACGCGAGTCAGAACAACCGATCCACAAATACTCTGGATTTTGCTGCATTGATAGAATTTTAAAAAACTCAGGATCATTTTCACTCGTACGCGCTGCCCAACGTCTATTATTTTCGAATAAATTTTTTAACTTTCTCATTGCGCCTCTTTACGGTTTTTAATAATTAGCTTGGATCAAGATATTCCTTGGTGTCAGCTGCTTTTCGCAAAACGTACTAACTGTTACTTGATACCCTTGTTGTTGCAAATATAAAGCACGATCGAGCACGAGCCAAACTTCAATTGCCCTTCTGAACACATGTCGGACGAGTTCAACTCGCTCGGTGACCCTTTTGCGCTTTTTACCTATCTCTAAAAACTTATTGTAATCAATACCTTCAGGTAAATGTAATGATTTTTTCTCAGCAGCCCATAAACAAAATGAGTTAAACGAATCAGAGAAGATCGCTTTGTTCACTGACGGTACACTCACATAGTGCATTTCACCGGTCAGTGATTTACGTAACGCATCAAATCCAAGACGCCATTCAACCTCTGTTTTTCTTACCTTATCAACTCGGCTCGGTGCTGTTACCGTTTCTTGCAGCGCCAGTTTTAAATCGCGATGAGTAAGCGCAAGTTGGCTTTGCTTGGCAGGCTCGCTCATTGCTTGATAAGCGTTATCTGTGAATAAATGATAACAGCACGGTGAAAAACTAATTTGCTGAGTTTTCGCTTTACTTGCTTGCTGCATAAATGTTTGATGCAAACGACCACAGGCATGCAATGCAACTGCATGCTGCTGGCTTTCAAAAAAGCCATCTGTGTCATCGGTTAATACATCAGCTTGTGAAAACTGCATCGCCAATTGCTGTTGCTTAGCACTGTGTTGACCTTGATCGCACAAGTGTTGTTGTAGCTCAATGCTATGGACACGTGGTACCCCATTAAATGCCAACATACGACCTAAATGCCCTTTACCTGCACACCACTCTAAAACAGGCTGGTTTAATGACTGCTGACTAATGGCCGCGACAAAGTCTTGTAGTTGTTCAAACTTACGGCCCTTAATGCCATTACTTATCCAAAATGGAAATTCATTACGGGCAGCACTTATAGCAGGCAAATTACACAACTCAGCCAACTGGTCGATACCCCCTATTGCCTCAGTAAAATAACGATATAAAGCTTGCTGATCGGCATCAAGTTCACTCACTTGTTGGTCATCAAGCGCCCATAATAAGTTGGCTAATTCAGGCCAAGGAAGATCATCAAAATCAAATGCGGTACATTGCCAGTATTGGCGGGTTGAAAATAGCAGTGCATCTAAAGCTGCAAAGTGCTCGGCAAGTGTCATAACTACTTAGCGACAAGAAATAAAGAGCAGTATAACAGCTTTTATCTTATTTAACGTCGGTTACTGCTGATCAAGCGACTGTACAATGGCACACACGCAATACTTAAAATGATGGCGAGGATCAACATCCACGACAGCTCAATAGCTTCAGCTTGCTGCTGATCATACATAAAGCCATCAAAAGCCTGATCAAAATCAGCTTGCTCGATGCCATATAGATCTGCAATTAAACGCCATTTTGCCATCGACATATTGCCTAACTTAATCCCTGGAGGTTGAATATAGCTTGCCAAAACATGTGCTTCATAAGCCAGCTCCTGTACGCTTTTATGTTTAGCATAGTGCTGCTTGGTCACATCGATGCTTTCTTCTAAGTGCAATAAAGCATACCGCCACCCTTTTAGGCTCGCGCGGTAAAAACGCTCTACAACCTCAGGCTTCTTCGCTAAAAACTGCTCAGAGGTATATAAAATATCACCATACACATTCAAGCCGAACTTTTGAGGGCAAATGAGTCGATAGCCAACCCCTCTAAGAGTCATGCTGTAAGGCTCATTGGTGACATAAACTTGCACCGCATCTAAATCACCGGCAAGCCACTCTTTAACGCCGCCTTCATAGCTAGCTGCCATCAAGCTTTCTTGGCTCAACCCAGCACGCTGTAACATGACCAAGAGTTCTGCATTTTCTAGTGAGCTAACTTTGCTGAGTTTCTTTCCAACAAAGTCTCTGGGCTGAAAAATATCTGAGTTATTCTTTACCATCCAGCAGTAAGGCGAAAACTGCAGAATGGCTCCAAGGGCAACAACCGATGCGCCTTGCTGGCGTTTTTGTAATATGCCTGAGTGAGTAATGGCAAAGTCGGCTTGGCCGTTTAACACTTTAGGAAAGGTATCAGGGTCATTTGGGTCGGCAGGTATAATAGCAACATTAAGGCCCGCTTCCTTGTAAAAGCCTTTTTCTGCAGCCATATAATAACCTGCAAATTGAAACTGGTGAGTCCATTTTAATTGTAAGCTAACGTTATCAACGCTCTGTGCGCTCATAGAGAGCATTAGACAGATTAACCCTAGTAGACTTTTCATTCCTTGCACGCATCATCCTTGATTGAGAACCGTGCAATAACTATAGGAAAAATAGACAAAAAAACAAGGCTACTAATTAGCAGCCTTATTCTGATTTTATAACTAATTAGCCACTTTCACTGCGCTCAACTCCTGACCTTGGCTGGTTAGGAACTGGGTGAAACATGGATTGTTCGTTTCATCTTGAACGTTGTATCCCAAACGGTTCAAATGCTCATTGAATACCTCATAATCACTCGGTTCAATAGCAAAGGCCGCCAGCACATTACCAATCGCTCCACCATGATTACGATAATGGAATAAAGTGATATTCCAATTACTACCAAGGGTATCTAAGAATCGTGCCAGTGCACCTGGGTATTCAGGAAACTCAAAGCGTAATAAACGCTCATGAAGTTGAGCTGGCGCTTTACCACCCACCATATAACGAATATGCAATTTAGCCAGCTCGTTATCTGATAGATCGCAAAACGTGTAGTCGTTTTCTGTCAGTGCCGCTTTTAACTCTTCAAGCTCTTGCTGCCCTTGCCTTAATGCAATACCAACAAAAATTTGTGCTTCGCCGGGGCCTGCATAACGGTAATTAAACTCGGTGATAGCTCTGCCACCTAATGAGTTACAAAACTGCTTAAAGCTGCCCTTTTCTTCTTTAATAGTCACAGCAAGCAGTGCCTCGTTCTTTTCACCAAGTGCCGTTCGCTCAGCAACATAACGTAAGCGGTCAAAGTTTAAGTTTGCACCCGATAAAATCGCAGCAACGTTTAAGCCTTTAACACCATTTTGTTGGCACCATTTTTTCAGCCCAGCTGTTGATAGCGCCCCAGAAGGCTCCGCTATCGCACGAGTCGAAACAAAGATATCTTGCATTGCGGCGCAGATTTCATCGCCCGTTACAGTGACCACTTCATCACAAAACTTTTGCGCTAAACGAAATGTTTCTGTGCCGATGACTTTTACGGCTACCCCATCAGCAAAGCTGCCAACACGGTCAAGCTCAACGGGCTTGCCTGCTTCAAGCGCTGCTTTTAGGCAAGCACTCTCATCAGCTTCAACACCAATGACTTTGATATCAGGACGTAACGACTTAATGTACACCGCCATGCCTGCAAGTAAACCACCACCGCCAACAGGAATAAAAACAGCATCGAGGTCGTTCAATTGCTGCATTAATTCACGGGCAACGGTACCTTGGCCAACAATCACATCAGGATCATCAAACGGTGGCACAAACACCCCGTTACGCTGCTCTGTCAGTTCTAAAGCATGGGCTTTTGCCGCATCAAAATGATGGCCGTGTAATACCACTTCACCACCGAGTGAACGTACTGCATTCACTTTAATTTCTGGTGTTGTAACTGGCATCACAATCGTTGCGTTATGCCCTAAAAATGAGGCACTGAGTGCAACCCCTTGCGCATGGTTACCCGCTGAGGCTGTGATCACATCAGACCCTTTTGGCAACTTGCTCAGTTTATGAAAAGCACCACGAAGCTTAAATGAATAAACCGGTTGTTGGTCTTCACGCTTTAACCACACATGGTTGCCTAACCGTGCACTAAGATCAGCCATTTCGCTGACCTCAGTGACTTTTGCAAGCGGCTCCATGTTCGCTTGGATGATAGCGCGAAAATAATCGAGCTCTTGAGAAACCATAATTAACTAAGCTCCTCAAGTTTTGCTAAATCGCGAACAGCTCCTTTGTCTGCACTGGTTGCAAGTAATGCATAGGCTTTAAGTGCAGATGAAACATAGCGGTCACGATCAAGTGGTTTATAAGCGTCTTTACCACGTGCAAGTTGCTTTTGTTTACGTGCTTCAAGCTCTTCATCTGACAGCGCTAAAGTGATTTCGCGGGTTGCAATATCAATTACTATTTTATCGCCATTTTCAACATAGGCGATTGCACCACCACTTGCTGCTTCTGGTGAAACGTGACCTATTGATAAACCCGATGTACCACCCGAGAAACGACCATCGGTGATAAGCGCACACTTTTCACCTAAGCCCATTGATTTTAAGTAACTCGTTGGATACAGCATTTCTTGCATGCCTGGGCCGCCTTTTGGCCCTTCGTAACGAATTACAACAACATCGCCTGCTTTTACTTCACCATTAAGAATGCCTTCAACCGAATCATCTTGTGATTCGTATACAACAGCAGGGCCTTCAAAGTGCAGCATTTCTTCAACTACGCCAGCACTTTTAACAATACAGCCATCAAGGGCTAAGTTACCTGAAAGTACAGCTAGGCCACCATCTTGACGAAAGGCATTTTCAACACTGCGGATACAGCCGTTTTCACGGTCATTATCAAGTTCTGGCCAGCGACATTCTTGGCTCATTGCTTTTGTAGTGCGGATACCGGCTGGGCCTGCTTTATAGAATTTTTGCGCTACTTCATTATTAGGATCGGTGGCATCCCATTTAGCCACCATTTCAGCCATACTGTGGCCTGCAACGTGATCAACAGATAAATCAACAAGGCCTGCTTTACCTAACTCACGGATAATTGCCATCATGCCACCAGCGCGGTGCACATCTTCAATGTGATATTTATTGGTTGCGGGTGCCACTTTACAAAGGAAAGGAGTTTTACGGGAAAGCTCATCGATGTGCGACATGTCAAAATCGACACCCGCTTCTTGCGCGGCAGCTAATAAGTGTAAAACCGTATTTGATGAACCACCCATAGCAATATCAACTACCATTGCATTCATAAAGGCAGTGCGATTAGCAATAGCACGTGGTAATACTGCTGCATTATCTTTTTGATAATACTCACGGCATAAATCAACAATGCGCGCACCTGCTTCAACGTAAAGTTGTTTACGGTCTTTATGCGTAGCAAGTGTGGTACCGTTACCCGGCAGCGCTAAACCAATCGCTTCTAATAAGCAGTTCATTGAGTTGGCAGTAAACATACCCGAACACGAACCACAAGTAGGACACGCAGAGCGCTCGACTTTTTCAGAGTCTTCATCGCTTACTGTGGTATCAGCGCCTTTTACCATGGCATCCACTAAATCAAGTTTAATGTCGATATCAGCAAGGCGTGTTTTACCCGCTTCCATTGGACCACCTGATACGAAAATAACCGGAATATTTAAACGCAGTGCAGCTAGCATCATCCCTGGGGTGATTTTGTCGCAGTTAGAAATACAGATCATGGCATCGGCACAGTGTGCATTAACCATGTATTCCACTGAGTCAGCAATTAAGTCACGCGATGGTAGTGAATACAGCATGCCGCCGTGACCCATTGCGATACCATCGTCGATCGCAATAGTATTAAATTCTTTTGGTACACCACCGGCTTCGGTGATGGTTTCAGCCATCAGCTCACTAAGTTGGTTAAGGTGAACATGACCCGGTACAAACTGAGTATATGAGTTAACAACAGCGATAATTGGCTTACCGAAGTCTTTATCTGTCATCCCTGTTGCACGCCACAAAGCACGCGCCCCTGCACGTTTGCGACCTTCTGTTGTTGTTGCACTTCTTAATTTAGCCATAATTACCTCAGTTGTTGCAGTGGCATGCCACTGACTTCCTCATTCCGAATTTATTTCTCACTAAAGCATCAATCTGATTGCTCTAGCTACCTGTTGATTTTTTACTAGATTGCTTGTTGTTGAAATTGGTTTTCAACATTAACGTGTTTAACATCAACCAATTTATTTAACTGTGATGTTAGTAGATAAATTGGCTTATCGCTGTCTACCGTCATAGTGACGTGAAACGCTTCATCAGCCATTTCTAAATTCATGGTTGTTAGGTCAAAGCCGCGATGACGTGCAACGCGTAAAAAACGCTCTACAGCGACACTTTGATTCTTTAGTGCAATCGTTAGGGTGTGTTTCATTTTACTGTCTCCGTCATCATTTCATCATTAGCTGCACCCGGTGGTACAAGCGGCCATACATTTTCTTTATCATCAATACAGGCATGCAGAATGTATGGACCTTCACTATTAACTAGCGCATCAACCGCAGCATCGACTTCATCTGCTTTAGTGATGGTTTGACCTGGAATGCCAAACACCGCTGCTAACTGCACGAAATCAGGATTATCTGAAAGGTTTGTTTCAGAATAACGACCTTCAAAAAATAGCTGCTGCCATTGACGTACCATGCCTAAGCGCTGGTTATCTAAGATTAGAATTTTAACTGGCAGATTGTTACGGCGAATTGTAGCCAGTTCTTGAATGTTCATCATGATTGAGCCATCACCCGACACCGTGATCACAAAATCATTTGGACGAGCAACTTGAGCGCCGATAGCGGCCGGTAAACCAAAGCCCATGGTACCTGCACCACCACTACTTAAATGATTGCTTGGGTGGCTAAACTTCATGTGCTGCGCCACCCACATTTGGTGCTGACCCACATCACAGCACACAACACCCGTTGCTGGCATTTTTTGGCTTAGTTGGTTTAATAAATATGGGGCAAATACTTTCTCGCCTGGATAGTCATAACGCCATGCATGCTCTTTCATCATGCTTTCGATATGCGTTAACCATTCATCAGGCGTTACAAAACAATCAAGTTGCGGTAATGACGTTTTTAAATCTGCGACTAATGACGCTTTTGCAGGCTTACGCTTACCAACCTCTGCTGCGTCGATATCAAGGTGTATCACTTTTGCTTTTGCGGCAAACTTGCTTAAATTGCCAGTAACACGGTCGTCAAAACGGGCACCGATACAAACCAAAACATCACACTCTTGCACTGCTAAGTTAGCTGCTTTACCACCATGCATACCTAGCATACCCAAATCATATTCATAATCAGGTAATACACTGCCTAGCGCTTTTAGAGTTGATACCGCAGGCATATGTGTTTTTTCTAAAAACTGCATAAGCTCGTTTTGTGCATCAGCAGCTTGTACACCACCACCGATATACGCCACAGGGCGCTGCGCTTCACTTAAGATTTGATTAGCTATTGCAACTTGGTTCGGGTCTAATTTTGGTAAATGATCTTCGGCGGCTAACCAAGGGTGGAATGGCACTTGTGCCATTTGGATGTCTTTCGGGATATCAACTAACACAGGACCTGGGCGGCCGCTTTGCGCTAAGTGGATGGCTTCTTGTAGGATTTCGGCTAAATCTTCTGCTCTTTCAACCATGTAACTATGTTTAGTACATGATAACGACATACCTAACACGTCCACTTCCTGAAAGGCGTCGGAGCCTATTGCGGCGGTAGGTACTTGCCCTGTGATGGCAAGTAACGGCACTGAATCCATCATTGCATCAGCAAGAGCGGTTATTAAGTTGGTTGCACCAGGGCCTGATGTTGCAAAACACACACCTAACTTACCTGTGCTGCGGGCAAACCCCACTGCTGCAAAACCCGCTCCTTGCTCATGACGCGTCAAATAATGTTTGACTGGCGCACCGTACAAGGCGTCGTAAATAGGCATGATGGCACCGCCTGGGTAACCAAAAACATCCTTAACGCCATGTTTGGCTAATAAATCGATTGTTAACTCTGCGCCTGTCATCGTAAATCCTCATTCCTCAGTGACATTGTGTATTTGCTGCGACTCAAACCTTAAAACAAAAAAGCCCCCCGGACTGTTAAGTGCGGGGGGCTTTTTAAATGCTTCACTTTTCTCTAAGCACTAACTAGCCCCCGCGGTAATAATAATCACCACGACGTTAATTAGAATTAGAGAAAGTTTGTTTGTAAGCATTTATCTGTAACCAAATTCTGTTCATTTGTAGCGGAAATCTAGCCATCCCGCTGTCTTTTTCTATTAGTACCGCGCTGGGGGCGTTAAGTCAACATAAAATTCAATTCAAAAAACAAGCAAAAAAACGACTTTATAGAAATAAATATCTAAACTTTACCATTAATAAGATTTATTTTTCGCCATTTGCTTAATATTGAAATTTCATACCTCTTTATCTGCCATTCTATGATTGATTAATTTTTGGCAATTAAATGTAATTTTTTCTGCTTAAAGCCGATTTAATTTAACGCATCAAAGAAGAATTAGTTTAGTATTGAAAATAACCACGTAATGAAAAGGAAAGTTATGAAATTCGTCCAACGTATAAATGCCCTGTTTTTTATGGTGCTACTGCTTGGTTTTAGCCAACATGCACTTGCCGAGCCGGGATTATGGAAAGTAGAAAAGAACGGCGTTGCTTCATATTTATTTGGTACCGTACATGTTGGCGATGACAGCATGAAAGGCTTACCGAGCAAGGTAAAAAAAGCACTCGATAACTCAGATAAAGTCATTGTTGAGGTGGATATCAGCGCTATTTCACCGATGGAAATGCAGCGTCGCTCATTACCATTTATGATGCTGAAAAATGGCAAAACCTTACAATCAGAATTATCACCAGAAAACTATGCAAAACTGCAAAAGTACTTTGCGGATAAATCAATTGATATTGCGATGTTTAAGAACTTAGCACCGTGGGCGGTGATGGTCACCATGATGCAAATGGAGTTCCAAAGCGTTGGTTTTTCAGATCAATACGGCATAGACAAGCAAGTACTTGCTTATGCTCAAGAACATAAAATTTCTGTTGGTGAGCTAGAAACTCTTGAACGCCAAATGGAAATGTTTGAGCACTTAGCAATCATGAATGACAAAATGATCGAAGAAACGTTCGACCAACTTGCAGATGTAGACACCTACTTTTTTGGCCTCATCAAGGCTTGGAAATCAGGTGACATGAAAACACTTACACAGTTTTATAACGAAAGCTTTGATGACTCTCAGTATGGTCAGCTAAGCGAGCAAGTGATGTTGATAGACCGTAACAACGATTGGGTTAATCAACTATCTACTCGCATCGGTAAAGAAAAGCTGTTCATTGCAGTGGGCGCTTTGCACTTACCAGAGCAACACGGCTTATTGAAGCAATTAACAGATAAGGGTTTTACCGTTACCCGTATTTAAATGATTTCAATCGTTTAAAAAGCGCCTTATGGCGCTTTTTTTGTGAAATCAGCCATCTCTAAATAATTGTTGATACCGACTATTTTGTCACTCGCGTGGTGATTAACATACACCACGGTGCTGGTGCCTGCAGCACAGATTTTTTCTATTAGTAATAACACGCGCTGCCTATTCGCTTCATCAAGACCTAAGCAAGGCTCATCAAGAATCAACAAGTTAGGGTGTTTAACCATAGCCCGAGCAATCAACAATAAGCGCTGATCACCAAAAGACAGTTGGCTAAATGAACTGCTTTGTTTATCACTTAAACCTAATAACGCTAACCACTTTTTGGCAATGGCAAGTTGCTTATCAGTGGCTTTTTGGTAAAGACCAATGCTGTCATAAAAGCCCGAAACAACCGTATTGAGCGCAGTGATACTCACTCGATAATCCATATGTAGCGCGTTAGAGATATAACCAATGTGTTGTTTAATTTGCCAAATACTCTCACCGCTGCCGCGCTGGTAACCAAACACCTTGATATCGTTGTTGTAACACTGCGGGTTATCACCCGTGATAAGGTTCAGCAAACAGGTTTTACCTGAACCATTTTTACCTGTTAACTGCCAATGTTCGCCTTGGTTAATTTGCCAGTTTAGTTTTTCAAATATAGCCTCGCCGCCATAACTGACTGATGCGTTGTTTAATCTTACCAGCATAGAGTCTGTGAGCGGAGGCGCTTGATGGTCAATATCTGCCTCAGGTATTTGTAGCTGAGTATGAGTAAGGTGCAATAGCTTAAGTAAATCATCGCGCTGCTCGGCTGTAGGCTTTGCTAATTGCTGAGCCACATGACCCTCTTTAACGTAGGCGTAATGATCCACAAAGTCAGGGATCTCAGTTAAGCGATTGAGCACAAAAATAAGGGTCGTTGTTTTACTAAGCTCAGTGAGTAGCTGATTAAGTTCAGCCATTGCCGTAACATCTAAACCATCAAAAGGCTCATCAAGCACAAGTAAATCTGGCCGACCGATTATGGCTTGAATCAACATTAGTTTGCGGGTTTCGCCGGTCGATAAATCGCGAAATGCCTTGCTAAGTTTGTCACTAAAATCAAATAGGCTTATTAGTTGCTGTAGCAAATCACTATCAAGCTGTTGCTCGTCTCGACCTGCAATAATCAGCTCATAAACTGTACTCGTAGCCGTAACACCCTCAATAATATCATCTTGATCTTTAGTTAACTCGGCCGCGAGGAGCTGCTTTTGGCTGTCTGGCGATACCAATGCTATACGCTCAAAGCTATTCTCATACTGGCCTTGCTCTATTTTCGCAAAACCAGCAATGGCAGCGGCCACAGCCGATTTACCCGCCCCATTGGCGCCAAGTAATACCCAATGCTGCAATGGCGATACATTGATATTGAGCTCATCTAAATAATAAACGTCATTGCCTTGGCCCTTCAGGCTGGCTCGAACATTAACCAACTGCACTTGTTGCACTTTGAATCCTCATTCTAAGTTACCGTTAGCTTGACGTTACCGCATTCGATAAAAAATTAAAAATCGTTTAAACCTTTTTTGAACACGGCTGCGACTAAGGTATAAAAGGTCATTAACAGGAATCAGACAATGAAAAAATTACTTTGTGTAGCAGCAATAGGCCTAGCACTTACAACAACATACGCAATGGCAAAAGACTCACGTGAGCTAAATCATAACTTTACAGTGAATGGCGCAAGCCAGCTTGATATTGATTTTCCGGTGGGCAGCTTAGAAGTCGAAAGTTATGACGGCAGTGAAGTCGTGGTTACGGTTCGCATTGAACCAAAAAATGACAATAGCTGGTTCAGCTCTGATGTTGACTTATCTGATATCGAATTAAGCCACTCGCAAAGTGCCAGCTCACTTAGCTTAAAATTAGATAACGATGACATTCAACAAAACTGGTATGTAAAAATGCCTAAATCAATGGCAATTGATGTTGAGCTAGGTGTAGGTGATATTGAAATTAACGACGCAAGTAATTCAGTTGAGATTGAGCTTGGTGTGGGCGCAGTAAGAATTGATAGTGCGCTTGACGATTACAGACGCATTGAACTGGATACCGGTGTGGGCGACACCAAGATTCGCGGCTTGAAAAAAGAGGCTAACACCAGCCGCAAAGTCGTTAGCTCTCACTCAAGCTACCGAGGCAATGGACTGCATGATATTGACGTTGAAGTAGGTGTTGGCGACATCAAAGTAACAAACTAATTTAACGCTTTGGTTATCCCTGTGAGCTCTCGGTAAATAAAATACTGAGAGCTTTTTGCACTGAATCTAGCGAGATCGGTTTGTATACATGTAGGTTAGCCCCAAGTTCATACACACGTTGTAAATCATCATTTGATGTATTGGCCGTCACCACCAAAATTGGCACCTGTTGCCCCTGCTCATTACGAATAATATCAATCGCTTTAAAGCCATCCATAACTGGCATATTCAAATCCATAAAGATTAAATCATACTGCTTATCTGACGCTTTATCTGTGGCGATTAAGCCATTTTCAGCGATATCAAAGCTGTAATTTAACTGCCCTAAAATACGACCTAATATAGTGGCATTCAACTGATTATCTTCCACAATTAAGCAGTGTAACTTATTGGGTAATAAAACCTCTGCGTCATCACCAGCGGCATTACTTAACTCTAAGCTAAGCACCACTTTAACACCTTGCGGTTGAGCACTTAAAAACTCAATATTCCCCTGCAAAGCTTTAACAATATGCACCACCCTCAACAAACCAGTTTTAAGGCCTTGAAAATGCTGCTCGCTATCATTTTCCAAGCTGAGTATATCGGTCGGTGGCTTTTCAAACCCTTTGCCGTTATCTTGCACTTCAATAATATAGTTTTGTTCGCCTTGGCTTCTTGCTGTGATCGCAATTCGACCTTGTTCAGCAGTAAATTTTACTGCATTGTTGATGAGTTCAGCCAAAACTTGCTGTAAACGAGCATGATCAGTGAGTACATCTTTGTTAAGAGATTCTGGAATATCGATACTAAGCAGAATATTCTTTTCGTCGCAAACATATTCAAATGGGGTGATCGCGTGTTTTAGAGTCGACTTTAAATTTCCACGACTCGGGTTTAATTGCCAATTTCCTGTTGTGAGCTGTTGTAAATCAACAAGTTCATCTAACATTGCGACTAATCTATTCACACAATAAACAGCTTGTTTTTTAGTTGCGAGCTGTTGTTCATTGATATCAAGCGCTTCAATAGAGGCTGTAAGGCCTTGTATTGGTGTTCGAAATTCATGACTTGCGCGAGCTATAAAGCGCTCTTTATTTTTGCTTATTTGCTCCGCATATTCTTTTTGAGTTTGATACTTATTAATTGTTTTAGCGATTAATGATTCCATTGGCTTAAAGACAAAAAATAGTTCAATCAATAACAACAGCAAAGCCGTTAACCAAAATATTAATTCAACTGTTGCAATAAATGTGACTTTTTTTACAGACTCTTGCTCAAGCAACTCAACAGCTACATCTAATTCATTTAATAAGACTTCAACTTGTTGAGTTTCGAAAACAGGCCCGTCAAAATCTGTGTAGTCGTCACGGCTATTTAATAGCTTCTGTGCTTTACTTACATAGCGCTTAACACGCGCATCAAGCTTATTTGGAGCAGCAAAGTAATGTGCCTCTAACTCCTGATTTAAATGACGAAACGTATTTGGACCATCGCGAGCAACCAAAAACTGGTGACCTGCAATAAACTGCTCAACGGTGTCTTGTAGCAGCTTGCGATGCTGTTGCTTTACAGGCAGAGACTTGTCATAAATTAATGCGTTACCATGCAAAGCAATCTTTTGAGAGAGCATTCGTTGCTTGCCGGCAATATTGATCACCTCGGCATCACCCTTTTGGATATACAACAAAGATTGAATCAAGGCCGCTGAAAAGGATATTAGAAGCGCTATCGCTAATAACCCCCAGCGATATCTTTTACGGATATCAATAACTAGGT
Source organism: Pseudoalteromonas sp. bablab_jr010 (assembly GCF_016464105.1). NCBI lineage: Bacteria > Pseudomonadati > Pseudomonadota > Gammaproteobacteria > Alteromonadales > Pseudoalteromonadaceae > Pseudoalteromonas > Pseudoalteromonas sp. bablab_jr010. The sequence goes on from NZ_JACDWV010000177.1 coordinate 14,048, forward strand.
TTAACATGCATTTCTCTGATCTTTTTATTTTATTCTAGTCTAAATTAAGCAGTAAAGCCCACTATTAAGTGGGCTTTATCAACAAACAAAGCAGTACTTAAAGGCTACCTATTTTCGAGGCGGTTATAATCAAATAACCCAAATTCGACACCTCGGTATTCTTTAGCTACACGATGCAAAATATCGCTGTATTGCCAAAACTGAGGATGCGTTCGACGAATCGCAAATTCGCTTTTCAGGTCTCTATATGCCGACTCATCAGTCACTTTAGCAAGCCCAGCTGCAAATGCAGCAACCTGTTGTTCGTTATGTAGATACCAAATTGCTTCTGGGTAATCACCAATAAACCCCGGTACAATTGTTACAGTATCTTCGTCATAGGCTCGCTGCCCTTCTTCATTCAATAAACTCGAAATATTGTAATGAGCATTGTGATGAATAAGAGTATAGGCTTTGTGCTGTTCATCGCCCTCTTTGACTAACACAAACGAAATTTGCGGCAGTAGATTAATTGCTTTGACAGGCAAATCATTTATTTGTGCAAGCGGTTCTGGCACTTTGGTGTAGTCATAACGAGGACTCAAAATTGGTTTGAGCTTCTCTTTAAGCATGTTATACAGCTCAGACTGCTGATCTGCTGTTTTGAATTCAATGCCAGTAGGTTGACTAAATGACAGTTCATCTTCAAAGAAACTGGTTAAACTAGGTGGTGATTTACGATACCACTGAGCTTTAACTTCTTTACGTTTAGCTTCTGGTAATAACGCCAAATAATTCGCTTCGCCTTCTAAGCGTAAAAAGTCCATATACAAACGAGTTAAAAGCTGGTGACCTATATTGCCGTACACATCAAACCCCGCCACCAGCAGGTAATGAATACGCTCAAATAAGGCATAATCGAGTATCCAAGCAGTCTTTGGTTGCTGGCCTATCCAACCTTTTACAACCGTTGCACTATCGAAATGACGGAACACCGTCAGCGCTGCATTTTGGTTATGACCATCACCTTGCCAAAGTAAATCGGTGGTAAGGTGCTGACCGTTCTCAAACATCTTATTTGCCAGTGCAACTTTTGCTGATAAGTATTTGTTTTGGCGTTTTGAGTACTTTACCCAACTAGAAATCGGTAAAGCGTTACTTTCTTCTTCTGCAGGTAAAGCTAGCGCATCTTCATGTTGTAACAACATTTCACCGACTTTAGGTGTCGCCGCCATTTCAGGCTTAGCAAAACCAACCCAAAACTGATCGTTAATCACGTTTAACGCGATTTGACCACGACAAACAGGACCTTTAATAAAGCCCATGATTATAAGCTCTGCTTCATCAAGCATAAATTGATAACGCGAGTTTACTGGAATTGCTGCAAAAGCTTTAAACGGATTTGATGCTACTTCAGGCTTATAGCTTGGCAATTTATTTACTTGATAATCAGCTTCAATAAATTGCGAATGTAAGCGGGCAAGTTTTTCATCATTTAATGCTAAAGGTAAATGTGTTTTAGCTAAAATAGTCGAGCGGTCATGCATTAAACGATAGTAAACTCGTTCAACTTTAGGGTCTTCATAAGGGCGACGCGTGCTAATATGCTTGATCTCTTCTCCCGGCGGAGTCGAAGAGCGAACTAGTTTAAAGTAGCTGTGTTTATCGCCATGCTCAGGAAAATAAATATGCGCTAAGTACCAGTGCTCGTAAATATAACGAGCAGCTAGTTGATGCTTTAAACCATCTTGATTTAAGAAAGCTTCCCAGCGCTCCACTTGCTTAAGTACGCCTTTTTCAGGGGGCTCAATATGAGCAAGATATCCGCCTTTTCTGAGCCATTTAGCAAGGTGCTGAAACTCTTCGCTTGAGATCCCCGGTAAACCATAAGGCATACCACTGTGCGGGCTATCTTTAGCAAATGAGTCAAACTCATTCATTGTGGTACATGTTTGCTCACGGTCGAGTGAAAAATCAAACTCATCGCCTAAAATAGCTTGCTTAGGTAGTGGGCTACTTTGCTTAAGTACTAAGGCATTATAAAGCACACTACCGGCAAGGTTCGCTTCTTCGGTTTGAGCTCGCTCATTAAGTACAGGGGTAAAGCTTTTTTCACGCCACTGGGCGGTACTTGTCGCATCAAACAGCAAGCGGCTTGGCTCTTGCGCTAGTAAACGTGTGCCGTCATAAACACGCTCTTTACTTAAGCCGCGGTCGATACCTTCCACAGAAGATAACTTAAGCTGACACGGTGCATCATAGCAGCCATGACAAACCACACAGCGACTATCAAGTACGGGCTTTACATCACTTAAAAACTCAGCACCTTCAAGTGTTGATGCAGCAACAACACGCTCTCTAGGTTGCTCTTCACCAAACAATTCATCGTAATGAGCAGCGCCTAAATATGCACAGCCACTTAAAAGAATAAGGCCGAATACGGTCGTGAGGGTTTTTCTCATCCTTCCTCCTCGATATCTTCAACGTCATCACCTAAATCGAAGGTTGGCATCATATCTACTTGCGGCGACACAAAAGTTTGATCATTGTCACAGCTAAGCATTGCGCTCAATAATGGCCCGCGAACTAAAGTTAACTGCGCGTCGTGCTCACTATTAATCAATACTTGATAATCATCATTTAACGCTTCAAGACGATATTCATTAATAGCAATAGCGACACTGCTATCAGCAGCTGGGTTTTGGCAAAGCTGCGCAAGTAACTCTTCGCTTAACGTTACATGTAATAATAGATCTGGGGACTCGATGTCACGGCTATGAAGGTTTTCATCGAAATAAAAAAGAGGAAGGGTTAATTCGCTATTTTGCTCTAATTCCATGTGCTGTTCTCTACATCAAAATGACTTTTAATTGTACGAGTATAGCAAACTATAAGTTCAAAAATTAGCGAAACTTATCAGCAGTTAGCAGCTTTTTAGCTACTAACTAACCGAGTTATAAAAACAGTGAAAAAAGTATTACCAAGGTAGCGTTTCACCATTTGAATGCCAAAACCCACCTGTGTTGCTAAGGTTTAGTTCATCAATACGTTTGATGAGACGCTCTGCGGCAGTTTCAGGGCTGATATCGCCAGCAAAATTAACCATTTGCGTTTGTACAAAGCCTGGGTGAAATAAGCCAACAGCAATTTTTTTATCTTTTAACTCATAGGCTAAACTAACACTCGCGGCATTAAGGGCCGCCTTTGACATGCGATAACCAATGTAACCGCCCGAGCCGTTATCAGCAATTGAGCCCATGCGCGATGTAATCATCGCCACTTTAGCATCAATGCCTAAACTTTGCTGTAATGCATGCGTAATACGAATAGGCGCGATACTGTTCACGCTAATTTGCTTTTCGATGGCAGCAAAGTCCATATCAGCGAATGTTTCGTTGTGAAAAATACCGGCATTATTAACCAAAATATCAATTTTGTCGCCGTGTAAGTAATTGGCAAGTGTTGCAACATCATCGGCGTTAGATACATCAATGTCGCTAATAACTTTCACATCGAGTGCTTGAAGTTCTTCGCTTGGGGTGCGAACCACCGCGGTAACACGGTAACCTTGGGCTAAATACTGTTTACATAAATTAAGGCCAATACCTTTATTGGCCCCTGTAACCACCACATGCTTAGTCATCAATCTGCTCCTTAGTTGGGGTATTTATACCTAAACCACCTCAAGGTGCGAGTTTCTGCATCTTGATGAGGCTTAGGTGTATACTTTGGGACAGATTGGCAAAAACCAAGAGCTTAAGTTAATTCATCAATGGTTGACTTAAGAATAGAAAAAACGGCCCCTTGTGGGTCGGTAATCACACTAAAACGCCCAACATCTGGAATGTCTGTTGCTGGCACACAAATAGCGCCATTAAGCTGCGTTGCTTTGGCAACCGCCTGATCGCAATCTGCTACCGCAAAATACGGCATCCAATGCGGTGGAATATCATCTGGCCATTCATCGGTCATTTCGAGCATGCCTGCTATCGGTTGCTCATCAATAGTGAATAAGGTGTAGTCCATACCTTCCATGGGTTTCACCTCAAACTGCCATCCGAATAACTGACAATAAAAGTCGCGACTTTTTTGCATGTCTTTCGACACAAGCTCAAACCAATAAGGTAGGTTAAGCTCTTGCACTCTTTTAGCTCCGATATGCTCACCCGCTTGCCACAAGGCAAATGTTGCGCCGCCAGGCTCTTGCAGCATCACCATTCGACCTGCCGTCATGACATCATGTGGCCCTGCCAAAACCGTTGCCCCCAATGATTTTGCCAGCTCAGTGCTTTGGTCAACATCATCAACAGCAATATATAATAACCAATGGGTTGGCATCTCACTCATACTTGCAGGCAGTTGATACATAGCGGCAATATCATCACCTTGCTTTTGCAGCATGGTGTAATACATGTCTTCACCTATTGGCTGATCATCAAAACCCCAGTCAAAAAGTTGCGTGTAAAATTGCTTTGCAGCTTGCCAGTCTTTTGCGCATAACTCGGCCCAACAGAAAGTACCCGCAGGGTGTTTTGTATTTATTTTTGTCATGACTGTTCCTCCTTCATTAACGGTAATCAACAAGCGGCTTTTTTACCAATTATTTTTTAAATTAATTAAATAACCGTTTAGAAAAATTAAATAATCATTATCAGTCACTTACAGAAAAACCAAAGTAAACCAAGTTTTTATAGCCTTTACACAATATTGATTGCAGCAATAAACACATGTATAAATACGAACAATTTTTAATAACAATTATATAGCGATTTAACGATGTCAATGAAATTTGCGCTTCCTTTTTTACTTACTCCTATCGCTGCGTTAGCAAATCAGGCTCAAGATATTGAGCGTATTACTGTTTCTACAACGCGTAGTACTGCACCTGTTAGTACTGTACCTGCAACTATCAGCGTTATTACCAGTGAAGACATTGCTGAGCAACTTGCTCACACTCAAGATCTATCGCAAATTTTAGGTAATTTATTACCGAGTTTTTCACCAAGCCGTCAAAAGATGACTAGCGCAGGTGAAACACTACGTGGCCGTGAACCGCTATACATGATTGATGGTGTACCTCAGTCGAACCCGTTGCGTAATGGTTCTCGTGACGGCAATACAATTGATCCTGCTATGATCGAACGCATCGAAGTGATCAGTGGTGCTAATGCAATCCAAGGCATGGGCGCAAGCGGCGGTATTATTAATATCATCACAAAATCAGCAGGCGATTTTAATCACCAAATGAGCGCAGGGTTTAGCACTCCGACAGACGGTGGCAGCGACAGCCAAAGCTATAAAGCCAGCTACTTATTCAGTCAACAGCTTGATGATATTAGTTTTATTGGCGGTGTATCGGCACGTAGTACGGGTATGTATCGCGATGGTAACGGAGACTTTGTTGGGTTAGATGGCACACAAGGTGACACGCAAGACTCAACCAGCCTAGACCTATTTTTAAAAGTTAAATATCAGCTTGATAATGAACAAAGTATTCAAGCGATGCTGAACCACTACAAAATTGAGGGTAATGGAGATTTTGTTGCTATTAATGGTGACCCAACAACAGGCCTTGCCACATCAGCTGAAAAAGGCGATATAGAAGGTGATGCACCACGCAACCGTGTAACAACCTTCACCCTTGATTACAACCACGCTAATATCGCTGGCGGCAACCTTGCAGTTCAGTTATTCACGCAAGATTTTGCGGCGATGTATGGCGGCGGTACATTTGGTACTTTCCAAGATCCTGAATTTGGTGAAAACCTTTACGACCAATCTCAAAACAAGTCACAAAAGTTTGGAAGTCGCGTTACTTATAATAAAGATAACCTATTAAGCAGCCAGTTTGATATTGCGACCGGTATCGATTTACTTTCTGACGAAACATACCAAGAGCTTGCGCAAACAGGTCGTCATTGGGTGCCAAAAACCAAGTTTAATAACATCGCACCATTCGCTCAGCTACGTTATGACGGCTTAGAAGATTGGACTTTCAATGCCGGTGTTCGTTACGAGTACGGCAAATTAAAAGTAGATGACTTTACTACCCTAGCATCTTACAACAGCAGCTTTGTAGAAGGCGGTGAGCCAAGCTTTAACGAATTATTAGAGAACTTAGGTGTTGTCTACCAAGTGACTGATGAACTTCGTCTATATGCAAGCTACAGCGAAGGCTTTAGCATGGCCGATGTGGGGCGTGTACTGCGTGGTATAAACCAAGCTGGCTTATCGGTTGAAAGTTTCTTAAACCTAGAACCTGTGATTTCTGATAACCGCGAATTAGGTTTTGAATATGCAAGCGATAGCTTCAATATTAAAGCCAGCTACTTTAAATCTGACTCAGACTTAGGCTCTCGTTTACAAGCTGATGCTGATGGTATTTACAGTGTAAAACGTGAACGCACTGAGATCTCAGGTTTTGAAGCCAATGCACAGTATTACCTAACTAACAGCACAACATTCGGTGCAAGTTACGCTGATACAGAAGGCCAATATGACGGTGATGGCGACAATAAAGTAGAGAGCGACTTAGGCGGCAGCAATATTTCACCGACACGGTTAAACCTTTACTGGCAGCAACAATGGCCAGCAAGTTTGTCTAGCCGCTTACAAGTTAATAAAGTGTTTGATCGCGACTTTAATACTGGTGAAGAATTTGACGGCTACACAACCGTTGATTTATCAGTGCAATATCAAAGTGCTGAGTATGGTACATTTAGCCTAGGTATCGATAACCTGCTAGATAAGTACTACATCACTTATTATGGGCAAACAAACCCATCGGCAACTCGCTATTTTGCAGGCACTGGCCGAACTGTAAATCTAACTTGGAACTATGCATTTTAGATTTAAGCTAAAGTAATTAAACAACAAAAAAGGCACCAAGGTGCCTTTTTTAATTAGTGATGATGACCATGCTCACCTTTGAGCTGATTACCTTGCGCATCATAAAATCCACTTGCACCATGCTCAACAAACCCTAAGTTGATCATTTTAGCTAAAAATGGATCGCTTTCATTATCACCGATATCTGCGTAATCGGTCGTTTGATAGTTATCCCATTTCGCAAATTCTGCCTGAATCTTTTGCTGGTTGTAATGACTGGCTGTTAAAGCAATTTCACGGCTATAAGTTGGTGTTGAAATACGAATTGCTTTGAGTAACTTTTGATTGGCAAGCCAGCTTAGCTCTATTTTGCTCTCACCCTGCTGCTGTGTGTAATACTCTGTTAACTCACAGCCTTCACCGGTGCTTTTCTGGTGCGTCATTGAGGCTAAAAACTTATCGCTTACTAGCTGATATTTGCTACTCCAATCTTGTTCACCTTGCACTTCCGATGGTTGATACTCAATACCACGCTGGGCATGCTGAAAGTAACGAATTGGGCGAATTTGTTTATTGCGCAACTGTTGCCATAATTCAATAAATTGTGGATTCTGCTTAGCCACCTGGTGAGGCGTACGCCAAAGGGTAAAAGTGTTTTCAGTATGCTGCTTATTAGCAACGATTTCTGTGGTGACTTTATAGTCTGCTTGCGTAAAACCGGTGTTCATATCGCATTGCCCTGCAACAGCAAGTGGACTAAGTAATGAGGCAAGTAAGATGGCTGCTTTCACGGGATTCTCTTTTGTCTTGGTTTACTTTATAACTAATTGAGTAAGGGAGGCATGGAGCCTCCCAAACACTCATTATTGTGCTAATTTAGCATCGGCTTGTTTAACAAGGTCAGCGGCGTAATCCATAACATGGAAGATAAGGCTTTGCTCATTAGTGCCTGTTACTAAATGTGCACCTGGGCCTACTGCATACACACCCACATCTTCTGCTGCATGTGTTTCAGAGCCTAGAGGTACGACGGCTTCTTGGTGGAAACCTGGTGTTGTTGTGTCAACATCAGTTAAATCAACACGACCCGTTACCGGTGCAAAGTTATAACCTGCATCAGCATCAGTCTCATCGCCTAAATCGCGGAAACCGCCACCATTGGTATAACCAACCGTTGTGTATGGCATGTTATCTGCTGCAAGTGATGGTTCATCACTACCCACAGGTACCACTTTACCTAAGATTGGATTACCACGTTTTGGGTAGCCTGCAATGGTAAATACGTGGCTGTGGTCAGCTGTTACTATGATTAACGTGTCTTCGATGCTGGTTTTATCAAGAGCAACTTGGACTGCTTTTGAAAGCTCAACTGTGTCGCTTAGTGCATTGTAAGCATTACCAGCGTGGTGACCGTGGTCAATACGACCAGCTTCAACTGTTAGCATGAAACCATTGGCGTTGTTATCTAACACATCAATTGCTTTTGCTGTCATTTCAGCAAGTGAAGGCTCGCCTGCTACATCGTTTGCACGGTCTGCTTCGTATTGCATATGTGATTCATTGAATAAACCAAATACGCGCTCAGTTGACTCTGCATCAATTGCATCAAAACCAGCTTGGTCCATCACATATTGACCTGCAGGATATTTAGCTTTCCACTCAGCTGTTAGGTCACGACCATCTGTACGGTCGCCTTCTACTGAGCTCACAGCATCAGCAGAGTTAAACGCTGCGTCTTTCGGTAAGAAATGACGACGACCGCCGCCCATGACAACTTCCAAACCATCAACATCTAAGCCTTCGTAGCGTGCTTCTAAGTTTGCTTCAAAGTTAACTAATTGCGATGCAATATCTTCGCAGCCAGCGGTAACCGCCGCTTCTGGCATATCTGATACATCTTCCCAGTTACGGTCAGCCGATTTTGCATACGTTGCTGCAGGCGTTGCGTGAGTGATACGCGCTGTCGAAACAATACCCGTCGACTTACCGGCAATCTCAGCAAGCTCAGTGGCTGTAACTAGTTCATTACCTGCAACCGTTGCACAGTTACCACGTTCGATGTCTTCATCAACACCGATAACGCCAGCATCCGTTTTTACGCCCGATGCCATTGCTGTCATCGTACCCGCAGAATCAGGTGTTTGCGCATCAACGTTATAGGTTTTAGCAAACCCTGAGAATGGTAGTGTTTCAAAGCTTAGTTGATGCTCTTCTCCTAGCTTACCCTCTAGTTGACCGGCCATAATACGTGCTGCTGTGACAGTTGAAATACCCATGCCGTCACCAACAAACAGAATCACGTTTTTCGCTTTACCTGACTCTTTTACAACGGCAGCAATGTTTTCTTCGCTACTAGCGACTTTAACTTGTGCTGACTTGAACCATTCATTATCAGTCAACGGCGCTAATTGCGATGCCGTTAACGACGTTGCTGGTGCATTACATGCAACGCTTGTATCCGTTACTTCTGCTGAGTCTAGCTCACCGTTATCGTTGCTATCTTCACCGGTAAGGGTTTCTGTACCACCGTTTACGCACAGCTCAGAGCCAACAGCTAATGTATTTTCAATGGTTAATGTTTTTGGTGAGTTGTCATCGTCATCAGAACAACCCGCTAATGCCACTACTACAGCAAGAGAAATTAAATTTAGTTTTTTCATCGTCGTCGCCATTATTCTTCAATTAGTTCTAGAGCTTGGTTAATGATGTGGAAAATTACGTTTTGCTCCACAACGCCTTGTGCTAGTTGCGCACCTGGACCTTTTGCATGCAGTGAAATATCTTCACCTGCATGAGTCTCTGAACTTAGTGGCACAGTGGCTTCTTGGTGATAACCAGGTGTAGTCGTATCAACACCCGTTAAATCAACACGGCCTGCAAATGCCGCTTCGCTATAAGATGCATCAGCGTCGGTTTCATCGCCTAAATCGCGAAAACCTAAACCATTAGCATAACCAACTGTGGTGTAAGGCATACCATCTGCCGCAAGGCTTGGTTCTTCGCTACCAATAGCAACTACTTGACCTAAGATTGGATTACCACGCTTTGGGTAGCCCGCGATAGTGAATACGTGGCTGTGGTCGGCAGTAACAAGAATAAGAGTTTCTTCTGGGTTGGTGTTTTCTACCGCTGTCTGCACTGCTTTGGCAAATTCAACAGTATCATTTAACGCGTTATAAGCATTGCCCGCATGATGACCATGGTCGATACGGCCTGATTCAACCGTTAAGAAAAAGCCTTTTTCATTGCTCTTTAAGATATCAATTGCTTTACCTGTCATTTCAGATAATGACGGCTCACCCGCTACATCGTTAGCGCGATCTGCTTCGTATTGCATGTGTGATTCGTTAAATAATGCAAATACGCGTTTGCTATCAGCATTTAGCGTATCGAAGCCTGCTTGGTCCATGACGTACTTACCATCAGGGTACATTTCTTGCCACTCAGCCGTTAGGTCACGCTCATCCGTACGGTCACCTTCTACTTCGCTCACTGCATCAGTTGAGTTAAACGTTGCGTCTTTTGGTAAGAAGTGACGACGACCACCGCCCATCACAACTTCAAGACCATCTACGTCAGTACCTACAAAGCGTGCTTCTAGGTTCTTCTCAAAATTTACAAGTTGTGAGGCAATATCTTCACAACCCGCTTCTACAGCATCAGCCGGCATATCTGATACGTCTTCCCAGTTACGGTCAGCTGATTTTGCATAGGTTGCAGCCGGTGTTGCGTGAGTAATACGCGCCGTAGAGATAACACCTGTTGCTAGACCTTTGATTTCTGCCAGTTCTGTTGCGGTAATTAACTCGTTACCAGCAACAGTTGCACACTCGCCACGCTCGATATTTTCGTTTACACCAATTACACCTACATCGGTTTTAACACCTGAAATAATTGCTGTCATCGTGCCTGCAGAGTCAGGTGTTTGTGCATCAACGTTATAGGTTTTGATTTGCGCTGAGTATGGAAATTCCTCAAAGCTTAGTAAGCCTTCTTCGCCCGACTTACCCTCCATTTGCCCCGCCATAATACGCGATGCAGTCAGCGTTGAGATACCCATACCATCGCCAACAAATAAAATGACATTTTTCGCTTTAAACGTTTGCTCAGCCTGAGCCGCCGCCTCTTTTTCTGTTAATTTTGTTTCAGCGGCACTATACCAATCATTTTGTTTTTGACTGTCTGGTAACACACCTGCATTGGCCGTCGCTGACAATGCCAACGTTAAACCAATTGCAGTAGCAATTTTATTAATTTTCATCGTTACGTTCCGTTAGTACGTTATTTTAAGAATTTGAGTGCTAACTAAACTGCACTTGGATAATTAGCGCAGCCATACTAAGAAGGCATTGTTACTAAAAAAGTGGTTTTTCATGACGAAATGATGAAACCAAAAACAACTTTAGCTATAGGTAAGTAATTAGTTTTAGTAGAAATAACAGAGTTGGTTGCTAGGTGTGAGTTGCGAGGGTAAAAGTTCTAGCTTCTAGGTCAAGCATAACCTTGGGAGTGTTTTATGATGGTTTGGGTTTACCAAAGAACAGGTTTATATGGAGTGTGTTGGGTTTCGCTACGTTCAAACCAACCTACCCGAAGAATGAACAGGCCGAATGCTGAGCGAGACACCACACTAAACAACCCCACCAATCTAATCTGACGTCTGAAAGCTGATAGCACTGTTTACGTTGGGTTTCGCTCCGCTCAAACCAACCTACCCGAAGAATGAACAGGCCGAATGCTGAGTGAGACACCACACTAAACAACCCCACCGATCGAATCTGACGTCTGAAAGCTGACAGCTGATAGCTTTTTTCACCCATAAAAAAACCCGAGACTAAGCTCGGGTTTTTCTTAATGCTTAATGCATCACTATAGTTGATTACTCAACGATAGTTGCAACAACACCAGCACCAACTGTACGGCCACCTTCACGGATAGCGAAGCGTAAACCTTCGTCCATCG
>NZ_JACDWV010000178.1:0-8715 GCF_016464105.1 Pseudoalteromonas sp. bablab_jr010
AAAGCGATTTAGGCAAGGCATTGATTGCAAGTAATAGTGGTTCTATTGTTAAAATCAATAACGCAGTATAAATCGCTTTTAAACCAACCCTTTGGGCGCTTCGCAGGCACTTACTCTCATCGTTGTTACTTCTTAAAAGGGACTGCCATTCTTGCAAAGTAACGCCTTGATTTTAAGCACCTGTGAAACGCTGAATTCTGCATCTTGAGGTGGTTTGGGTATAAATTACTGCTTAATTAAGCTGCCTGACAAAAATGTATGTAATGCAGGGTCATCATCGTCGTTATAGCTTTCTGGTACTTCAAAACCTAAAGTTTCAACGCTAAATCCTCCATCAACGGTTGTGATAGGAGTCATTAACACGCCATAACCATAATTCTGACTCTCGGTAGCCTCACTAAACATCATTAAAGATCCTAAATGCAGCTCCCAAGACGCACTACGAACTTCACCATCTAATTCGAATGAAGCGCTGCCATCTTCAGCAATGACAATATTTGATGTTTCAACACCACCACTCTCGGCCATATAGGTGAAAATATGTGTACCAATTAAGTCGACTTCAATAAAAGAATCTTGCTCAATAACTCGCGTAATTCTTTGCATTACACCGAAGTCATCGCCATCTTTAAATTGTAAAAAGTTGCCTTGTGCTTTAACAATAAAGTGCGGGTCAGCTTCTTCTATTGGGCTACCGTATGTTTTTTCATAGAAATCGACAAACACTTTTTGATTCTCAATGTCATAATTATAGTAGCCTCCAGATATACCCAGCTCATCATTTTCAGTGTCATGAGCAAGCTCTAAGAAAGTACCGTCTTCTTTAAATATGCCCATAAAGAAGTCACCATCAAGCGAACCATCGAAATAAGCACCTACTAGTGGATTTCCCAGACTATAAATACGTGTTAGTACAACATCACCTTCCCCTTCAATTTCAAGAGTAAGTGTATCTGCAGAGACAGACGCTATAATGCTGCCAGCATCGTCAATCCCAAAACTTCCATTGGTATCTTCGCTTAGTTCAACAGCAAACTCACCTGTACTCTCATTCCAAGTAAAATCGCCTAACTCAAATCCCGGATGAGCATCATCAACGCCTTCATCTGCCATTGCTTGAATCTGAATCCACTTCCCATCACGTAAAACCACTGCAACATCAGGTTCATCGGCAAGTTGCCAGGCGCCATCTAACGGGTGCTCTGTTGCAGGGCGATCAATATCAACCTGCGCTTCCGCCATCGCTTTATCAAAGAACCAAGCTTGCTTATCACCTTCAGTACAACTCGCTGACTGCGCATAAACACAAACCGTTAAGAAATACCTATCAAAGTCACTAACCTCTGCTTGCGATGTATTAAACATCAATTTGCCGGAGGCTAAGCTGTAGTCATATTCAGTTAAAACTCCAAGATATGAAAAGCTAATTCTACGTTTATATTCATCTAATTCATCGTTATAGATTGTCTCAACTTTAATAGTTTCAACACCACGTTCCCTTGGCGAATAAAGCTCAATAAAACCAACGTTTATCGGATAACCATTTTCATCATAGCTAGCGTTTTCTTCTAACCAGTAGGGAGCAAATTTAGATACGCCATATTCCTTAGAAACTGAGAAGTTACGAAGATGTGATGAGTAATCCTCTGGGCGTTCGGTTCCGTCATAATTAAAAAAGCGATACTTACGGTAAGTAAAGTTTTGCCCGTTATTGGTTGCTAGCAGACGTTGAGAAAACTCACTATATACTTGGCAAACATCATCTTCAGGGCAGATTGGCTGAATGCCATTACTTGTAAAATAGTTATAACGTAAGAATTCTCCATCACTACTTACTTGCCAAGAACGAAAGTTTTGATTCAAATTAAAATTCATTAAACCATCGTCATAAACGTCGTAATGAAGGTCTGTTTGTGGTGAGTTATAACCTTGGTACACAGTCCATTTACCAAGTAGATCTGCTTCAGTAAATGAAAGCTGGTTATCTTTCACCATTAAACCAGTAACTGTTCGCGAGCTATCATCTGTTTTAGCTTCGAGTGATGCAGCAAATTGATAACCAACTTGTACATTTTTAACTAACCAAATTGCGATGTCATAATTGATACTTTCTGCGCTATTACTTATAAGTAGTTGATTCTCATCGACTTGCCAAGTAACACTGACAGGCGTTTTATCGTTATCAGTGAGCGTCCCAGTTCCACCAGAAAGTAGCTCAATACTTACAGCACTACTATACCCACCAAACTCGCTCAAATTATCAATAACCCAAGTACCAATAAGCTCATCTGCTGTCACTGCAAGTGTTTGTCGTTGTTCAATAAGGGTGGCGTTATAATTAGATTCAGAGCTGTTATACACTTCACCGCTGTTACTGAAACGAGTTTCAGTTTTGCGAGAAAACTCTACAGTTCTATTAGCATCATTTTCCAAGAGAATAATTAGATCTAACTCAACTAAATACTCACATACCTCCTGCTGCTGATCATTTTCATCATTGCTAAATGAGCAGTTTATAAGTACAGGCTCAGCTAAATTAATTGTAATATCCTGCTCTTGCTGAGACCAATTAAAGCTTGTATCGACATCAATCAAACTAGCATAGCCAGTTCCATCAGCCTTAAACTCTAACTGCGCAGTTGATGCTCTATAGTATTGCGGCTGCATTAAAATATACTCACCCACAATACTAGTAACGGTCTGATCTACAAGTTCATCATCTTCTTTAATTTCTTCTTTTGTCGATTCAATTAGACCCGGTTCTTGGCTCTCTACGGTATTAACAAAGTTATCAATATCCTCAGAATTTGATACAAGGTCTAAGGTTGATTCGACGCCTTCAGGAAGTTCATAGTTTTCGTTATCAACAATAATTTTAATTAATGATGCTAAAAGTAACTTCTCATCCGCATCAACAGCTAACAATGCATCATCGAGTGCTTCTTCGGAGTTGATATCAGCACCATCACGAGTCAATAATGCAAACTCTGCGGTAGTAACATTAGTTACATTAACGCCAAAATTATCCTCTTTACTAAGCTTTCCATCAGCTCCTGCTTGCGCCAGCAAAGTTGAAATTGACTTTAGCTGTGAGACAAACTCTACACCGGGATTGATTGAATTATTACCATATGCGACTAGCTTCACTAATTCATTTGCATCAGAGTCATCCACTTCAATATCTACGCTAAAACGACCCAGGGCATCCGCGGTTACTTCAAACTGTTCATCACCAATGTGAACTACAACACTAGAATTAACAATTGGCTCATCAGTTACAATGCCTTCAAATGTTATTTTTAGTGCCTTGCGCTTCAGAGCTATATTAACTTCTGCACTTGCAGTTGCATCGTCATCATCTGTTACAGTCAAAGCAAGAACAATATCTGCATCTTCTTCAACTGCAGGTGCTGTAATTGTTAAGGTGCTTGTATCGCTACCAGAAAGATCAAGGGTAGGACCAGATACTTGTGTCCAAGCATATTGACTAATACTTCCGTCACTATCAGTCGCTGTCGCCTGTAAAACTAGCTCCTCTCCCTCTAATAACTCTGTGTCACTGTTAATTGATACTGTTGGACTTTTATTCTCTTCAGCAACAGGAGGGGTATCATCTTCGTTATTGCTATTATTCCCACCACAAGCTGTTAAGCTAATAATACTGGCTGCGAAAAGTAATTGTTTTATAAAATTCATAGACCTGAAATTTGGAGGGCTCATCATGTTAATCCTTACATTGATTGCGGTATAGCTCACTAAAAAGAGGCAACTGCAGAGCAGTTGCCAATCTCAAAGGAAGCAAATCTTAATAAACGTATGAACAAGGTCAGCGCTCGATCACTCTTTTAACCATAAATTAGACTTTATGTTTGCCCGTCAATTTGAGTACTTCGAAGCATGTTTTCCCGTTCATTTTTCATTAAGATTTTATGGTAGATGAGTTATTCAAATTGTGTGTACTGAATGCCGACAAAAATGTACTCAAATACGACATGTAATTAAAAAACAGTAGGTTAAAGTTTTTGACATTGATATTCTTTTGCCGTCACACCATATTTTTCTTTGAAAAACTTAGAAAAATACGAACGTGAAGAAAAACCAACATCATCTATAACTAGACTTACTTGGCGACCCTGCTGTAACAACTCAGCAGCTCTTTGCAATCTATATTCGCGAAGATATTCACTTGGTGTGATATTTAACAATACTTTTAACTTTCTTTGGAATTGACGCTCACTCAATGCTAAGTGCTTCGCACATTCAAGCATAGAAAAGCCCTGCTGATGAAAATGCTCAGCAACATATTCAGCTAACTTTTCAAGCAGCTTTTTGTCTCTCGGATCGAGTGAAAAGGCCGTTTTTTGCTGAGCTTTATGTGGCGACTTTTCAGATTTCGATTGTTGTGCATATTGAGCTACCCAGCCTAGCCAGTTCTCAATTTTTAAAAATAGCTCTTCTCTATCGAATGGTTTAGTGATCACATCTAGCGCGTGTTGCTGCAAACTACTCACTCGAGTTTCATAATCGCCCTTTGCGGTCAAAATAATTACTGGGATATGGCATGTAACGGGCGAGTTATGTAATGAATCTAACACTGTAAAGCCATCAACTTTAGGCATCATTAAATCAGTGATGATTAAATCTGGCACTTGGCTCAAAGCTATTTGCAATCCAACTTGACCATCTTGCGCTAATAAAACTTGGTAGCGGTGTTGTAACTCAGATTTAAGGTAATGGCGTAACTCATCGTTGTCTTCAATAATTAATACACTGGCTTTATTCTGCACTTCATTTGATTTTGAACTGATACTTGCAGCAGAAGCATGAGCAGCAAATTGCGTTGCTTGAAATGAAAGTTTAAAACTAGTTCCTTCCCCTAAGCGACTTGCCAGCACAAGCGTGCCTTTGTACTTATCAACCAAACGCTTAACGATGGCTAGGCCAACGCCACTACCTTCTACATTTGCATGACTACTCACTCTGTAGAAAGTATCAAATACTTTGCCTTTTTCAGCGTCTGCGATACCTTTACCTGTGTCTGTTACTTCTATGTTGGCAAGCTCACCTGATACGCTTACGGTTAAGCCGACTTGACCTTGCTGAGTATATTTAAATGCATTGCTTAAAAGGTTGGTAAGAATCGTGATCACCCCTTCTCGGGTGCTTTCGATAAATACGGCTTCTTCAATATCGACCTTAAAGTCGATAGGCTTTTCACCTAAAACAGCAAACTGCCCTGCGACCTCTCTGGCAATTGCCGATAGTGACACAACTTTTATAATCTCTTCATGGCGCTCATCATAACGAGTCAGCGTTAATAGCTTATCAACCAAATTTTCTAAACGCCGGCTATTTCGCAATACCAAATTCAGCTGCTCACGCTTTTCAGTAATTCGCTCATCAGCTATTAGCTTTTGCAACGGCGCAATCAACAAACTCAAAGGAGTACGTAATTCATGAGATGCATGCGTGAAGAAGCGTACTTTATTTTCGAGTGAATCACTCAGAGCTTCAGCTTGCTGTTCGATGAGCGTTTTTTGCTCTGCGATTTCGTCGGTACGCTCACTAACAATTTGCTCCAGATAATATTTTTGTTTGCGTATCCGGCGAGTCCAAAGCACAGTGAATAGCCAGACCATCGCCAAAATCAGCATAGCCGCTAACAGATAAAACTCACTAGTTTGCCACCAAGGAGCAAGAACGGTTATGTTTAACAGTAATGGAGTGAGCACATTTGCCCCGCTTTCACTACTAGCATTAACTTTCAACTGATATTTACCAGCAGGAAGATTAGTGTAATCAACTGATAAAAAGGGCCCTGTAGTTTTGCGCCATTGCTGTTCAAAGCCTGCTAACTGATAGGAGTATTGGTTAGTTTGCGGCTCAGAGTAATGTAGGTAGCTAATCTGAAAGTGAACCCGTTTAATACCCGCAGGAATGGTCACTGAACGGCTTTTTTCTATTTGGTATAAACTGCCTAAACGACTGACTCCTTCGTTTACCACATCCTCATCATCAAATTGCAAGCTAGTAAGCGCTAACTGACCACCAATAACATTGAATTCAAGGTCATCAGGATTAATGACACTCACCCCCTGTGTGCCACCAAACATCAAGCGGCCATCACGGGTTTTTAAATAAGCACCGGCATTAAATTCATTACCTTGTAAGCCATGGCGAGCTTTATAGTTTTTAATGCTCATGGTTGCAGGATCTATTTTAGCGAGGCCGTTGTTGGTACTGAGCCAAACCCAATCTTCATTGTCTTTTAACAATGCATAAACGACTTGATTAGGAAGGCCTTGATTGACATTAAATTGATGCACGTGCTGGTTGCTCAAATCAATAATATTTAAGCCGTTCGACGTTGCGAGCCACATTTGCTGGTCAATTTCTAAAAACGCACGCACTGTATTATCAGATAAAGCCAAGTCGCCTTTGCGATAATTAGTGAGGGTATCGGTTGCAGCATTGTAATGATAAGCCCCATCACCATCTGTGCCTATCCACAGCTCTGCTTGCGAGCTTTTATATAAACTCGTCACCCGCGCAGTCGGAATTATAAGTTGTGTATTCGCTACAGGCTGTGCAAAACTAATAAATTTGCCACGCTGTCTATCAAAACAAAACAGCCCTCCACCATTCGTGCCAACCCAGACATTATTTTTCTCATCGACTAAAAGAGCATATATACTGTTCTCAGTTAAGCCATGCTCGCCTTCACCTGCTCGAAAGTGACTGATGCTGCCATCGGTATGCAAAACATCAATCCCTTGCTGCCAACTGCCAATCCATATATCGCCATTACGATCTTCGGCAATGGCTTTAATTGCATTGCTACTAATTGAATACGGTGAACTTTCGGTGGTTATGCGCTCTAAACGATTTAATTGCTGCTCAAGAATATCGATACCGCCACCCCAGCTGCCATACCAAATACGTTGCTTTGAGTCTTCAAATAGCGCCCACGCATCGTTACTTGAAAGTGGCGCTGGCTTTTTTAACTTACTAAATTGCAATGATGCTGGGTCGAGCTTACTGATCCCATTGGCAGTACCAAACCACATAATGTCGCTACTGTCTCGGTAGATACTATAGACCCGGTTATGAGCAAGACTATATTTATCAAATGGGTCATGTGCTAAAACGGTGAAGCTTGCATTAATTGGATCGTAAACATTAATCCCGCCACCTCGCGTTGCCAGCCAAACTTGGCCTTGGCTATCAAACTCAATATCACGAATTTCATTACTGCTAAGCCCAACACCGCCATCATTAGAGGTAAGCCACTGCGTCATTGTTTTAGTGCTTAACTCAATCTTGTATAAGCCACCACCCTGACTTGCCAACCAAATACTGCCATCAGCTGCCTGTTTGATAGCAAAGATACTGGCATGAATATCTATTGGCTCAGCAAAGCCAGAAAAAATAGTATTAATTTGTTGTTTATTAATAAGATCATAATGAAGTAACCCAGCTCCATGGGTACCAATCCAAAGGATGTCGGCAATTTTTGATAGCGCATAAATAGGCTTTTTTAAGTCTGTTATTAGCCTTTCAAGTTGCTGTGTTCGCTTATCGTAACGAAACAGGCTACCGTCGTATGTACCAATATAAACGTGCTGTTGCGCTACCAATAAACTGGTGATGCGACGCTCTTTTAAGAGTGGCTCAGAAAATTGATAATTATGTAATGCAAGTTGGTTTACACCACTATTTCGCGTACCTATAAACAGCTGTGATTCGCTATCAAGTGCCAATGGATAGATATAGTTATTTGCTAGGCTATTTGTCTCATCAGAGGCTGTGAATACGGTAAACTTATTGCCATCATAACGGTTTAAACCTGCCTGCGTCGAAAACCACATAAAACCTTGCTGATCTTGCACAATATCGAACACAACACTTTGCGATAATCCATCCTCAATATCGTAATTATGAAATGCAGACCAAGCTGAAGGTAAGAACAGAAGTGCTAACAGCGCTATTAAAAAACGGATCATCCCTAAATCTACACATTTATTATTAGTTATTAATCAAGCGTAGTTCAGTTCAGCTAACATTCATAATCATTTCCCAATTTAGGGATGAATAACCAAGATAGATATCAAGGGGTTGGATTTAGATGTGAGTTAGCGAGGGTAAAGGCTCTAGGTTATAGGTCAAGCATAACCTTGGGAGTGTTTTATGGTGGTTTGGGTTTACCAAAGAAAAGGTTTACATGGATTGTGTTGGGTTTCGCTGCGCTCAAACCAACCTACCCGAAGAATGAACAGGGCAAATGCTGAGCTAAACACCACACTAAACAGCCCCACCGTTCTAATCTGACGTCTGAAAGCTGATAGCTTTTCTACAGGCATTAAAAAAGGCCGCCTAGGCGACCTTTTTATAAGCTGTGAAGCTCTATCTGTTGATATTACTCAACGATAGTTGCAACAACACCAGCACCAACTGTACGGCCACCTTCACGGATAGCGAAGCGTAAACCTTCGTCCATTGGGAATTTGAAGGCGGCAGATTAGCCTTTCACTCTAAACTGCTTAAAACTTAAAGCTGGTAGCTTTTTTCACCCATAAAAAACCCGAGACTAAGCTCGGGTTTTTCTTAATGCTTAATGCATCACTATAGTTGATTACTCAACGATAGTTGCAACAACACCAGCACCAACTGTACGGCCACCTTCACGGATAGCGAAGCGTAAACCTTCGTCCATCG
>NZ_JACDWV010000179.1:0-36719 GCF_016464105.1 Pseudoalteromonas sp. bablab_jr010
GGAGAAACAATCCGTTAAAACGAAAGTCTTCGAATTATCGAAGTTGGATTTTGGATCTGAGAAAAAAGAAGCAGCCTAGCCGTTAAGCTAGACTGTAGAAGCCCAGTGATCAGAGCGAAGCGATGTCGCTGGGTAGTTCACCTTTCATAGTCACGTTAGCCTCAAGCCAAAAAGAATCACTTTTATCTTCTATAGGTATGCCCTTTAGATTGATTCGTTCCCACGTTATCGAATTATCTAATAACATTTCATCCATTAATGAGCGACCTACATAACCCAGTGCATTCGCAAAAATAGCTCGTGTAAATATTGCCTTCTCATGGTCTTGAGTGCTCGTAATGTTCTCAATTGGTAATATTCTGAAAATGCAGGTTAAATAGCTTCGGCATAAGTTAAGGGCATCTTCGTATTGAGCTTCATCAGTTATTTGTTTTGATGCAGTGCTATTTGTTAAGTTTAAGAACTTTTGCATCATTGTAGTGAATTGTTGGAATGTCCAAATATGACCCGCTTTTATTTTTCCATGGAGAGCAATTTTGCTTTTTAGCTTATAGGAATCTACTTGTAGTTCTAAACAGTCATTCATTAAACGACTTAACACAGAGCTATTGTCAAAATGCTTACTGATAGAAGAGTTCGGCTTAGTTAACTTCACATGATAGTCTGCAAAAAGTTGTCGAATAATTTGTACGGCTTTTGGGGTAGATAGACTTTCTGTTTGCGTTACTATTAATTTGAAACTAATAGTATGTTCTTCAAATTCTGCATTGCTTTCATCAGATAATAACCAATCAATGAATGCTTGTCGGCCTTGTCCGTCTGCTATAAATCTATCTGCATTCTTTTCTAAGGTCGCTTCAATTATCAGCTTATTACCAACAGTTACTGAGTTTTTAAAGAGAGGGAGTTAGCAAAAAGCGTTATATTTGGGAATACAGTCCCTTGGGATGTAGTCCAGTACTGCTTTAATCCATTTACTCGCTTTGTATCTACGTCACGTTGCTTCTTATCTACTTCCCCAATTTCCTCAGAGCCTTTCTCTGCTTTAAAGTGATCCACCAGCTCTTTAAAAGTCATGACACCTTCGTAACATTGAACGCCTCGTTGCTCAATATCTTCTTTACTTTTAAAAAGCACTACATGAAGAGGCTTGTTACAGGGTGAAGTAATAGTCTCGTTTTGATTATTCATTTCGGTTCTCTTTATGTTTCGATTAAGACCATAGTAAGTCCGATTCCATAACGCGCACTTTTGAAATAATTAACCTCGAATAAGTGGCGAATTCACCCTGAATAATTTGAGTCAACTTCATGTAACTGTCTGACTAAGAATAGTTTTTTGTGTTTTTTAGGCTGGCGAATATTTTAGGTTTTCTATTGTTGATTAAGGTTAGCTTTATATTTTTTCGAGTTAATATTTTGGCGAATTCACCCTGAATAATTAAGTGTAAATATATTTTAGTTATTGTTCTGTATGACTTTTTTTAAAAAATAATCGTGGAGAATATTTAGTTATCATTTCAATCAAAGCGCGTTCTATATCCTATGTGACCATAGTTACAAAATTTAAGTTGGAGTGTGAAGTGAGTGTTTTCAAAGTTAATCCAATAGACATCATTGATAGCGTTGTTGTTGGAACAGTTAACCAAGTAAGTAGAGAGAAATTAGTTGCTCAAGCCTTTTCTTCATCTGTAGCTGATATAAGAGCTCTAATTGAAAATGAGCGAGCAATAATTACTTCTTTATGTTCTTTTGGGAAAGACTCGACAGCTACATTGCTAATTGTGATGGAGGCTTATCGCCAAGCTATTGCAGCAAAAACCATTGAACCAGAACGCCCATTGATCGTATCGACAGTTAATACAAAAGCAGAAGCGATACCTATGCAAATGTTTGTTAACTATGCCAGTAAGAGAATGCTTGAATATGCTAAGTCTGTAGGTATCAATATTCAGTTTAAATTAGTCCAACCTTCATTGAACAATGAATTCTTCATTAGGTACGTTGGTGGCCAGAAAATTCCAGCAACACCAACTCGCTCTGGTGATTGTTCAGTAATTTTAAGGTTAACCCAAACGAACACTTTGTTAACTCTCTTGTAGAGTCTATTAGGCACTCAAAGAAATATGGCAATTATGCCAGTTCACCAATTATTTCTTGCTTAGGTTCTAGGGAAAAAGAGTCTTCGCGTAGGTCAAAGAATATGGAGCGACACAATCTAAAAGGTAAGTCTGCAGAAGATTTAATGAACTCAATGACATCACAGTCTATTGGAAACTCAAAAGTCTACAATTATGCTCCAATTCGTGACTGGGAGACTGATGATGTATTTCTTTTGCTGAGCTTGGCTGGTTCAAAACCACTACAAAGATCTTGCTATGACATACTAGGTTTCTTATCAAACTTTGGTCTTTTAATCGAGATATACGGTAATGGTACAAGTGAGACTTGCGAAATTGCTACAGGTCAAAGTGGTGGGGCAGGTTGCAATGGCAAAGCACGCTACGGGTGTTCTATTTGTACTATCGTTTCAAAGCAAGATAAAACAGCTACTAACCTTGCAAAGTTGAAACGTTGGGAAGTTCTTGGTGTAGAAAATACATTAAGGCTAAGAGATTGGCTATTTAGAATTAGCTCTAACATGAGTGAGCGAGCTCTCCACGCTCGGGCGTTTGATCCTGTAGGGTACAATCGTGTTGCTTTGCAACCGAATACTTTAAAGCCCAAGCATTTAGATAAAATTGTAAGGTACGCCTGCCAGCTAACACAAGAAAGCATTTCTCATTCAGAGCGTTTCAAATCTTTAGTAGAGCAGGGTAGAGAAGCTGAGCATGAAGGTGTTCAGTGTATTCAAAACGATGCAACTCTACCCCCTAAAATAAAGAAAGCTTTTTTAGAAATGTATACAGAAGCCTTACTAAACCCTCAGAACCTTAATTACTACTTTAGTGAAGTACATGCCGTACTTTTATCTTTTCGGTGGTCTTTGGATGGTATCGGAGCAGCACCATTTAGGCCTTTAGCTATTTGGAAACAGATTGAGCAAGGAAAAGGGTGGATACCATACCCAAAATTGAATAGTGAGATGAGTGACGCTGATATCGGTAAAATTCAAGGTTATGAGGCTTTATCTGAAGCTGTGATGATGCCAGTGTTAAGAGATGAAGACGCCCATAAGCATGTATTTGATCACGTATCATTAATAGACCTTTGGACCCGCCCTTTAGATGCAAGTGATATTTTTGATGAAGATATGAATTGTAGTATCAAAAGAGGCTCAGACCATTCCGCTAATGTCACGGCTATTTATGACCTCAATATATCAGCGGGTAAATTAGATGGCGCTTTATCGACAGCGATGACAGTTGATGGTGTAGTTTCTTTACACAAACCAACAATCAAATAGGTCCTATTTGAAGGAAAGGTTGTCTCTGGGAAGCTTTTAGAGCTGATATTGAATACAGGGTTAGAGAATGAAGTTGATAGTTACTGTATTCAAAAGTTCGAAAGTCTCTTGGTGTCGGTACCAGACTTTGAGCTTAATTATGAAATGTTTAACAACCTTGTTGGTGAGAGAAAGTTGACTCGTAGCTTAAAGTACTTTGAGAAAACCAATTTAATTACCGGATACAGTGAAAGCGCTAGAAAAGTACCTGCAAAAATCAATTTTACTCAACGAGTATCTAAGGTTAACAGAAAAAAAATATCACGTGGCAATACAAGAATGGTGTTTTATCCATTAAGTGTAGATAGCCGGTATCATCAAGCACATAAGCAGGAAAAAGAGATGTTTAAGCTTTGCTTTAATACTCATACGCAAAAGCTGATATCAATGCATGATAAAGACTTCCTGAACAGTGATGAAGCGCGAGAAAACATCTTCATCTCACAAGAAACCGTTGCTTGCTGGAAAGAAGCTGGTGGACTTGATAGGGCGCTTGAGCTGCATAACGACTATATGCATAGATTAATTAAGTACCGCCATATTCGAAAGTCTAATAAATATGACGTTAGAAAGTACCCAGGCACGCAAGCTGCTGAGCTTTTGATTACAGAGGGTGGTGTTACTATTGAGCGAAAGTATCTATCTCAATTTCAATTTTTGCTAAAGCGTACTCAAGTAATGGATTCACTTTCTATGTTTAAGTACCAATCAATGCCAATTGACGTAGTCAAAGCCTCTGAAGGCGCTATAGCTATGAGCCAGCATAGAAGAGATAAAGCTGAGGTTCTTGACGTTATCCGTAAGTACAGAAACCAGCAAAGGGGAAATGTTAGATCAAACCTCCTAAGTTTTGACGTTAACATTGACGGAACTCTTAACGCTCTAGATGAAAGTGTAAGCATCGTAATCAATGAATCAATTCATAAGCAAAACCTACATCTTCTTAAAGCTGAGTTTAATACTCATTTAGTATCAATAAGTGATGGAAGTAATGCTGCAAAGCTTTGGCTTATGATGCATTTTGATGGAGTGAGCAAAATAGAAGACTTGTTTAGCAGAATTATGACCAGCAAGGACGTTAGTTTGGTCAATAACAATCCTAAATTAAAAGTTCAATTAACCACAAAAGCCATCAAACGATTAAAGAAAATCAATAAAAGGATTTTAGAGGTACAACAAGTTTGGCAGCCTGCTTTAGTAGCTTTAGCAGAATTCAATAACATGACCTTTAGAGACAAAGGGTCTGCTAAGTCCGAGTTCTCTCGTTTAGTTCATGGCGCTATTCGTTCTAATGTAGATAAATGGGTGTTAAATGAATGGAACCCGCAACTTGATACGCTCCTAAGCGCGTTTCAATCAGCTCAAAAGAATATTAATAGTACAACTACTTTGTTTAATGATGTAGTTACAACCATCAACAAGGTCAGTGATACCGGGGCACATAAGGTGGTAGCAAAAATGACTTTTGCCCAAAGGCTGGCATTGTTAAGTTAATTTTTCAAAATGAGCGCAAAATTCATCTGTTGATATTGTCGAAAAATCTTCAATTATAAAAGGTTTGAAAATGGCATCGACAGAAAAAGCAGCTGAATTAATGTTAGAGACAGGGGAGTTTTATACGGCCCAATCCCTCGGAAAAGCACTTTCTATTTCAGCAAATAAAGCGAGCGCACTCCTATATAACATCCGTACAACCAATAAATATAAGACGGTTGATACTGGTGTCCCTAATCGTACCGTAAAGGTGGTATCTATCTATGGTCGAAAATCCAGTATGAGAAGCTTGCAAAACCAGGCTTTGCTGTTTGCTAGACCACCTATGCTTGCAAATAAATGAACTGTTTGGAGGACCTTATGTTATCAGTTAATGACGCAGCTGAATTAATGCTCGAAAATGGTGGATACTTCACAGCAAAAAAACTTGCTAAGCACTTTGATGTAAGTACCCGTAGAGCTTCAAGTTGGTTGGGGGTTATCAAGAGTGATGTTAAATATCGTACAGCAAATTGGGGGGAGTCAACTAAGTTGGTAGGAATTGGTTATCGAACCGTTTCTTTGTCAGAGTTACAGAAAAAAGCATTAATGTTTAAAAGGCCAAGAATTTAACTTAACTAGTAATAATTTCTCAAAGATTAAGCAATGTTCTTTTGTTATGATAACTCTGCATTTTCACACATAGTATCTTTAGATTGGTAAAATTATAATATTTTGACTAATTTAGTTATAGTTTTATCTAATTATTGATTTTTATTACACAAACTTTGAGTTGACTCTTAAGGGAAACACCCCAGATGTGGTTTACAAATAAAAAGTTGTTATCTGAAATTGCTTATCTTAAAGAGCAAACTGCCGAGTATGAAAATATTAAGCAGGAACTGAAAGAAGAGATGTTGTATTTTTTATTAAGTAAAAGTGGGCATATCTTAGAAGCAAATCATCGTTTTGCTGCGGCAATCGAAATTGAAGTTGAGGATCTAAAAGGGGCAAGCATTGAAAGTTTGATCTTAAAAAAGTCATTAAATAAACCTCATACACAAAAATTCTTGTCAGCACTTAAGAAAACTAACCATTGGCATGGTGCTTTACAGTTAAAAACGAAAACTAATAGAGAGTTGTGGCTTAGAAGCATTGTTCAACCTGTAAATGAAGATATAGCTATTTTCTCATCTGAGCTCACTCGCACTATCTCTCATTCGAGAGAGAAAGAAGATATGCTTGCTGCTCTTAGTCGTTCATCTGCTGTAATCGAGTTTACTCTAGATGGAATAATTCTGAGTGCTAACGATAATTTTTTAAATGCAATGGGGTACTCTAAAAGCCAAATACTAGGTAAGCACCATAGTATCTTTTGCGATCCAGAAGAGGCAAATTCAAATTCTTACAAAGAGTTTTGGTCAGAGTTAAAGGGGGGCGCTTTATCTCTGACCGCTTTAAAAGAATAGATAGTTATGGCAATGAAGTATGGCTTGAAGCTTCTTATAACCCTATTCATGATGAAAATGGAGATTTATATAAAGTTGCTAAGTTCGCGACTGTCATTACAGAACAAATGAGAAGAGAGCAAGCTATTTCAGAAACAGCTGGCATTGCTTACGATATCTCAAAACAAACTGACTCTGATGCAGAAAGTGGTTTAGGTGTTGTAAAGCAAACTATCTCAACTATGAATGCGCTTTCTAAGAAACTTGAAACTGCGAGCGAAGGCATTAATAAACTTGATGTACAATCAGCAAAAGTGTCTCAGTTGGTTGAAAGTATTAAAGGAATAGCAGATCAAACAAACTTATTAGCACTTAATGCTGCAATAGAGGCTGCAAGAGCGGGTGAGCAAGGACGTGGTTTTTCAGTTGTCGCAGACGAAGTAAGACAATTAGCATCAAGAACGAGCTTAGCTACAGAGCAGATAATTAGTGTGGTTGCAGAAAACAAAGTACTCACTCAGGACGCTGTAACCCAAATTGAAGCTAGTTTAGTTGAAGCCAAAGATGCTTTGGATTTATCTAATAGTGCAGGTAATGTAATCGATGACATTCAAAAAGGCGCAAAAGAAGTCGTTGAGGCTGTAGGTCAATTTAAAACAAACCTTTAATTTAGCTATCACAACTTGAGAGAGACTGAACAATGTGACTAAATCAAGTCAGTCTCTCAGTTATAAATTTTTCTATCGAGTATTGCAAAGCAAGCAACAATGCTTACATCCATCAACATTTGAATATTTGGTTTTTGCTTTCTCTAATGCATCTTTGCAACTATGAAAGAAACCTAAATCAGTGCGGTCTTTTATCAAGTTGAAGTACGGGCATGACTCTGTATGTACTTAATGTTCACCTGTGTTTTGGGCGTTATCGTTAATGTAATAATGTTTCAAAATACCTTCCTAAATTATCCATTTTGTTTTATTACATAGTTAATAGTATTACTTACACATTAATTAAAAACTAGCTAATAATTACAAAGAACCAGTTTAATATACAAAAAAATAATATTTTAAGACTAATAAAAAAGTGTGTCGCAAATTTACTGTTTTAGCGTTATTGTTAGTAGGTACAAAGTATTGAGGGGAACCCTAAATGGACAATTGCAGTGTTCTAATCATTGATGATGAAGAAATTAATACCTTACAGCTGGAGCATGCTTTAGAAGGAATTGGAGATATTTCAACTTCTAACAACAGCTCTGAAGCAATACTGCTGATTGAAAAAATTAGACCAGACATTTTGATTCTTGATTTAGAAATGCCTAAAGTCAGTGGTTTTGACATTTTAGAAGTGATACAGCAAAAGCCTACTTTGGCACAAACTAGAACTGTTGTCATTACGTCTCACAGCGATCCTGCGATTGAAGAAAAAGCCTTATCTTTAGGCGCGATAGACTTTATTTCTAAACCGCTAAACCTCAGACTCTGTCGAATACGTATTGAAAATCATATAAAAATCAGAACGCAAGAAAAGGTATTACAGCTAACACAAGAAGAACTATTTGCTGAAAAAGAGCAGTTGAGAATTACGATAGATTCGATTGCAGATGCAGTTATTTCTACTGATAAAAACGCAAATATTGTGTATATAAACCCTGTAGCGCAAAGACTTACAGGGTGGTCACAAACAGCGGCGAAAGGTCGCCATATTGAAGAGGTGATGAAGTTAGTCGATGCTACGACCAAAGCCTCATCAATTAACCCATTAGTCGTTGCATTAAATGAAAATAGACCAGTTGCTATGGCATTAAATACGCAATTGGTTAGTAAGCAAGGAATTGAACATCGAGTTGAAGACAGCGCAGCTCCAATTCTTGATAGCAATCGTAACCAATGCGGCGCTGTTATGGTATTTCAAGATGTGAGCGAAGCCTTAGCTATGTCGATGCAGATGACATATCTATCTCATCATGACCAATTAACATCATTACCAAATCGAGTATTACTTCACGATAGACTCACGCAGGGTATTGCTAGGGCTGCTTTTAATGACACTAAGTTAAGCTTGATGTTACTTGATCTAGATAAGTTTAAGTTTATTAATGATGCCTTAGGTCATCATATCGGTGATGAGATTATTGCACATATTGGTCACAGCTTGGACCGATTCGCATGTAACGATATTACAGTCGCTCGTGTTGGGGGAGATGAATTTGCACTCGTTGTTCCTCACTCGGCTAATTCTTTAAGTTTAGAGCCACTGGTTAATCAAGTTCTTAATGTTATTGGTAAGCCTTTCAGGTCAGGTGGTGAACAGCATGTTCTTTCAGCAAGTTTAGGCATAAGTGTGTACCCTGATGATGCATCAAGTGTAGAAGAAATGCTTCGCCATGCAGACTCCGCAATGTACAAAGCAAAAAACGAATCTGCTAATAGTTACTTCTATTTTAGTGATGATTTACGGGTTGAAATGAATAGGCGTCTTGAGGTCGGAAATAAACTTAGAAAGGCATTAGATGAAAATGATCTCGACGTTCATTATCAACCTAAATATGATTTAAACACTGACACACTGATTGGTGTAGAAAGCTTAGTTCGTTTAAAAGATGGACAAGGTGGCTTTATTTCTCCTGTTCACTTTATTGAATATGCAGAAGAAACGGGGCTTATTTTTCGCTTAGGAGAACAAGTTCTTGAAAAGAGTTGTATTGCAGCGAAAACTTGGCTTGATAAAGGTCTGCCTATTAAAGTAGCAGTAAATATATCTGCTAAACAATTCACAGATACTAAACTTGTAGATACTGTTGCCGAAATTCTTGAAAGAACCCAATTACCAAGTCGTTATTTAGAGTTAGAAGTGACAGAGTCGGCCTTAATTGAAAACTTTGATTATACTGTAAGTCAATTAAAACTTATCTCTGGTATGGGGGTCAGTATTGCTCTTGACGACTTTGGAACTGGATATTCCAGTCTTTCATACTTAAGATTGTTCCCAATAGATATACTAAAAATAGATCAGTCTTTTGTTCGTGATATGCTTGATGATGCTCAAGCATTTAATATTGTTACTACTATAATTGAACTAGCTCACTCTTTAAAACTCCAAATTGTGGCTGAAGGGATTGAAACTTTAGAGCAAAAAGATCGACTGCAAGAGCTTGGTTGTCAAATTGGTCAAGGTTATTTACTAAGTAAACCATTGAGATTCGACAACGCTGATAAACTAATTCAAACCAGTAAAGCTGAAGGAATATTATGCCCTTAAGTTTAAAACCATTATCACAATGTAAAGTATTCATTGTTGATGATAATGAGATGGTAAGGCTAAGTTTAGGTGTTATTTTAGAAGAGCATTTTGCTGTTGATGCATACTCTTCTGGTCAGGCTGTTTTAGAAGCCTGTGAGGATTTACTTCCTGATTTGATTTTACTAGATATTAATTTACCGGATATAAGTGGTCTGGATATTTGTAGGCGACTTAAGGCTAAAGCTACATTCGAAAATATCCCAATAATTTTCATCACTTCGACTTACGACACGGAATACCAAAATGCATGCTGGGAAGCTGGTGCTTCTGATTTTATTGGTAAACCTATTACTGCATCGACATTGATACACCGCACGAAAAATCATTTAGAGAATAAGCTTCGATTAGAAAAACTATTACAGCTTACTTATAAAGATTCGTTGACAGGCTTATTTAACCGTCACTATTTGGATTTAGAAGTTGCAAACGTTTTTAAACAGACTTCAAGAGAGAGGAAACCGTTCAGCTTGCTAATGCTGGATATCGACTACTTTAAATTATACAACGATCAATACGGGCATCCGCAAGGAGATGCTTGCCTAAAAATAATTGCTGATGTTATTGAGCGATCTATTCAAAGACCTCAAGATATAGCAATACGATATGGTGGCGAGGAGTTTCTTGTCATACTGCCATTCACTGACTTCGACGGCGTTAAATTCATATGTGATCGTATTTCAGCAGAGCTTGAGGCAATTAATATCCCACATTTTAAGTCTTTATGGGGCCGCGCTACTGTTAGTATCGGTGGGGTTATCTATGAGCACCAAAATAATGTGAGCTTAGGCGAGTTGATTAGTTGCGCAGATAAAGCGCTTTATACGGCTAAGTCTGATGGGCGAAATTGCTTTAGGCTAAGCTTTTGTGATTGATTTTGGATTTTTCTTACTACTTTTTGTAGAAACCTCAGGAACATAGTCTATACTTTTGAGACTGTTAACTTACCAAGATATACAATGGAACATTCTCAAAAGCGTCGAGATTTTCTAAAAACACTCGGTGTTGGTGCTGTGGCATCATCACTTGCGTTTAAAGCCCCCTATGTTTTTGCAAAGAACAAAGTAACCCTTCGTGTAATGGGAACACATGTTACGTTGCAAGAAGAGCTTAGACAGAGAGCAATGCGCGAGCTAGGTATAAACATCGAGTTTACGCCTATGGGGAGTGCCGCCGTTTTACAAAAAGCAGCAGCAGACCCTAGTTCTTTTGATTTGTTTGAGCAATGGTCTGACTCTATTAATATTTTGTGGCAAGCAGATGCAATTCAGCCAATCGAGGTTGATAGACTCGTTTATTGGGATGAAATAAACCCACTTACCAAGACTGGCAAAATTGTACCGGATGCAAAGTTAGGCGCAGGCGATTCACCAAACAAGCTGCTTTATGCACAGGCAGATGGTTCGTTAGGAGCAACACCATCCAAATTAATTAGCTTCATGCCATTTGTACATAATGTCGATTCATTTGGCTATAACACGAATGTTATTGAAAAAGGTATCCCTTACGAAACAGAATCTTGGGCATGGCTATTAGATGAAAAGAATAAAGGGAAAGTAGCCTTAGTTAATGCACCAACAATAGGTATTTTTGACGCTGCTCTAGCTGCTCAAGCTAAAGGATTAATGAAATTTAATGATTTCGGCAATATGACTATTGCCGAGATTGACCAATTATTTGCCATTTTATTTGAAAAGAAACGGCAAGGTCATTTTTCAGGTTTTTGGACTTCGGTTCCGCAATCTGTTGATTTTATGAAAATGAACCGAGTGACCATTCAAAGTATGTTCTCACCAGGGGTCAGTGCGCTAAATGGGCTAGGCATTCCAGTAACTTATGCATCGCCAAAAGAAGGGTACAGAGCATGGCATGGAGTTATGTGTTTATCAAAAAATACGCATGGGCATGTTAAGGATGCTGCGTATGAGTATATGAACTGGTGGTTATCCGGCTACCCAGGCGCATTTATAGCAAGGCAAGGATATTACATTTCTAACCCTAGCCGAAGCCAACCGCTTATGTCGAAACCTGAGTGGAACTATTGGTATGAAGGACAAGAAGCATCAACTGACTTGAAGGGAACGGATGGTAAAGTATCTGTTAAAGCTGGCGAAGTAAGGGATGGTGGCAGCTATATTAAACGCTTTTCAAACATCGCTGTTTGGAATACCGTGATGCCAAATTATGACTACAGTTTAGATAAGTGGTATGAACTACTTAATGCATAAGGAAGTAATTTGTTGAGCTTTTTTTCAAAATCTCTTGCTGCCAAAATGTCACTAGCGATGGTACTTGTCTTAATCGCCATGAGTGTTAGTTATTTGATTATGAATCAAAGGCTGAAAACCATCGAAGACTCTTTCAATGATATCGCTAGCATTAGTAATTATTCGGTAGATATTTTAAAAATCAATAAAGATATTGTTGAGATGCAAAGGGATATCTCAGTTTACGGAGCATCAGGTAGTGCCCCCGTTTTTAAAAAAATAATGGTAAATTTTGAAAGTATTGAAAGTCGATTAGCTGAAATTACTTTAAAAAATACTGTAGGAAGAACGAAAGCTCACATAAATGGAATGACGCAGCTAGTAAGTCGTTATGGCGCTAATTTAAAAGTACTGACACTTCGTTTTACACAACGGAATGACTTAATTGAAAAAGAATTACCCCAAGTTTATTTGAATGCAGTTTCACTTCTTGAAAATTTAAAAGCTAAGGCTACTGATACAAATGAGAAGTTGTTTGTTACAGAGTATCTTAACCTATGGCACATGCTGCATCGTGATGCTTATCAATTCTTAACAAAAAAAGATTATGCCAAAAGAGCTGAAGTTGAAAAAATACTGAACACGCTATCTAAAAATGTTGCAGATAAACCTAAATTTAAAAATATGATCGCTTTGTCTAATAGCTATCGAAAAACTTTTTCAAAAAGTGTTCAGGCTAATCGAAACTATTTAAGCTTAGTAAATGTAGTAATGGCTGGAGATGCAATTGAATTTAGTACGCTTGCAAATAGTTTAAGGGAAGATTCGTTAACTCAACTAAAACAAATAAAACTGGATGCTCAAAAAACGGTTTCAATGACAGAAAGCATTTTAAATGTACTTGCTTTGGTGGTTGTTATTTACATTGTCGCTCTATCAGCATTCTTTCACTTGCAAATTACACGTGCGATTAAACGCTTAACAAATAGCTTTACACATTTCTTAAACGGAGATTTGGAAGCTCCGATTTATGATTTAAAACGAAAAGACGAAATTGGTATTTTAGCCAAGGCAGCTAATAAGTTTAGAGAGCTAAGTAAAGACCTATCTGAAGCGAAGCAAAGTGCTGAACATACAACAAAAGTTAAGTCAGAGTTTTTAGCAAACATGAGCCATGAAATTAGAACACCGATGAATGGTATTTTAGGCATGGCTCGCCAGCTAAGCCGCACGACACTCACACAAGAACAAAGCAAAATGCTACACCTCATACAGTCTTCAGGTGCTAGCTTATTAGTGATTATTAACGACATTCTTGATTTGAGTAAAATTGAGGCTTCAAAAATTGAACTTGAGTCTGAACCAGTAGATTTAAGCTATCTTTTAGAGGAGCTAAAACACCTATTTCAGGAGCAAGCAGATAGTAAGAATATTCAGCTTTATATCTCTACAACTCCGGAAGTTGAAAAATTGGCCTTTTTGGCAGATGAAACGCGCTTAAAGCAGGTATTGATAAATTTACTGGGTAACGCTGTTAAGTTCACAGAGAGAGGAAGCGTTTCGTTAACTGTAAACATACAAGAGATTGGGCTTGATGAAGTAAAGCTTACGTTTAATGTATCAGACACAGGGATCGGGATTGCAAGTGAACACTTGAATACACTATTTGAAGCATTTTCTCAGGCAGATACGTCTATTACAAGGCGTTTTGGTGGTACAGGGTTGGGCCTCACTATATCAAACAAATTATTAGATTTGATGGAAGCACCTCTACAAGTCGAAAGTACACTAGGAGAAGGATCTCATTTTTATTTTTCTCTGTTAGCAAAGCGCACACTATCTTCAATGGACTTAGATCATAAAGATGCTTCATTAACTACACCTAAAGAAGATATAGATTTATCGAATATTAATGCGCTTGTTGTTGAAGATAATGACATTAATCAGATAGTGATTGAAGCGATGCTCAATGAATTTAATATTACCTCTATAAATATGGCAAACAATGGTCAGGAAGCTGTTGAACAATGTGAACTAGGTGTATTTGATATTATCTTTATGGATATGCAAATGCCAGTATTAGATGGTCCGCAAGCCACTGTAAAAATTAGAGAGTTTTCTGCTTTCAAACATACACCAATTATTGCTTTAACTGCTAATGTATTAAGTGCAGATAAGCAGCGCTGTTTTGATGCCGGAATGGATGATTATATCGCAAAGCCACTCGAGTATGACGCTTTGAGGTCTATCTTGCTAAAGTGGTGTAGAACAAATATTAAGCGGACATAGTATGGATATTTATAATAAAGGTGGTGCAAGTTTAGTTGGTTCGAAGGTATTTTTAACAATAGTTTCCTTTGTGTTTTTTATTTTTGCCTTATTTGCAGTTTATTTTTTTGAAGGACACGTTAAAAGTGATGTTTTAGGGTCAATTGATCAAGAGTTTACTGAGACACAAGAGCGCTTAAAAGAAATAGTAACTAGTTCAATTGCTGAGTCAAAATCAGATCTCCGCTTTTTATACTCAACTCCCCCTATATCGGGATTACCAAGAGCTGAATTTAATGATGGAATTGATCCATACGATGGTACTACATACAACCAGTGGAAAGAGCATCTAGAAACCATATTTATTGGTTTTATGGAAAATAACCTTGCAGTTGAGCAACTTCGTGTTATTGCTGTTACTGCCGAGGGTAGAGAGTTAATACGCGTGCAAAGAGTAGGCGCATCTGTAGAGGCTGTGCCTGACTACTCATTGCAGGCTAAAAGTGGTGAGCCATATTTTTTACCAAGCTCTCAACTTGAAACGAATCAAATTTACATGTCACCACTCACTTTAAATAAAGAATTTGGTGAAGTGGTTTTTCCTTACCAGCCAATGTTACGTTTTTCTATTCCCATCTTTAGTGATAAAGGAAAGCGGTATGCATTTTTAATTATGAATGTAAATGCTAATGCACTCATTGATAATCTTAAACGAACCGTTTTTAACTACTCTGATTTAATTATTAGTAGCTCTGAAGGTGACTTTATTTACCATCCTGTAGAAGACTATCAATTTTCACGAGATTTAAACCCAGACCTAACGTGGGAAAAAGTTTATAGTCAGAAAGTTCAATATCAAGGGCTCTACACGGTAACATCAAAACTTAACCCTAACTTGCAGTTTTATGTACATTCTACAAAAGTGAAAACAAGACCTAGGAATAAATATGGATATATTAACTTTAATCTTTTAGTACCTGAAAAATACGTAGAAATGTTAGTTAATGAGAAACGTGAAATCACTTATGGCTTCCTAGCGGCTATTGGTGTTTTCACTTCCATATTACTTATAATGTTTTATAGAAATGCGACAAGAAGTCAGTTATTAGCAGAAGCCCGCAGAGAAGCGTCTGCGATAGTTGATGGGTCTATCGATGCAATTGTTGGGTTAAATTTAGAGGGGGAGTTAACAAGTATAAATAATACAGCGGAGCGTTTGTTATCAATTTCTAAAGTGACAGCATTAGGGAAACCAGCAATAGACATTGAGTTTCTCTCAAAATTACCCACCCAGACCTACATTAATGATATACAAAGCTCAAAATCACAAATTAAAGATGAATTCTCCGAACAATTTGGCGAAACAACGTTTCATTTTGCGATATCTGTTAGTCCCGTATTTTCTGAACAAAGTACTTTAATTGGACTTGCTTTAATTATTAGAGATATAACAAAAGAAAAAGAAGCTGAAATAAAAGTAAAACGATTAAATACAGAGCTAGAAGCGAAAGTTAGAAAGCGTACTCAAGCGCTTGCTGAGGCCAAAGATGATGCTATTAAGCATAGCGATATAAAAAGTGCTTTCATATCGAATATAAGCCATGAGCTTCGTACTCCGCTTAATGGAGTCATTGGTACTTTAAATATTTTAAAACGAGAAGAGTTGTCTGATAAATCACGAAACCTTGTTGAAATGATGGATCTAAGTGCATCAAATTTAAATCTATTAATTAATGACATACTTGATTTATCTAAGATTGAAGCAGGTAAACTGGATCTAAATCTTAAAACAATCAATCTACAACTACTAATTGAAAGACTAGTTGAATCAAGTGCTATTCGAGCCTTTGATAAAGGGTTAAATGTATATTTAGATACCAGTGACTTAAACTGTGAGAATATTAAAACAGATCCGCTCAGACTCAGCCAAATTTTAAATAACTTAATCAGTAACGCGATAAAATTTACTGACACAGGCTATATAAAAGTCACTGTTAGTTCTGAGCGCATATCGGAAAAGTTATATGATTTAAAAGTGAAGGTCCAAGATACGGGAATAGGGATCGCGCCTAGTACGCAAGGACAATTATTTGATGCGTTTCAGCAGGCAAGTACGGCAATATCAGAAAAGTTTGGGGGAAGCGGACTTGGCTTGTCTATTTGTAAACAATTATGTCAATTAATGGATGGAGACATTTCTGTCAGTTCAACTTTAAATCAGGGCAGTACTTTCACCTTCAATATTAAAGTTCGTTGCAATGGAGAGAACTTTCAAGTTACTGAAAAATGCTACGAGAATAAAGCTATTTTGGTGGCGAGCAGTAATCAGAATATTTGGGAAGTCTTGGATAAGACAATTAGTTTGCTAGGTGGTATTGTCAACACATGCTCTATGGCGGAGCTTGGCGCACATAAAAGCAAAGTTTTTGATTACGTGTTCTTAGACTATGAAGATGATACAACGAATAACATAGGTTCAATCATTGAAGTTTTAAGCGATTATAACCAAAGTGCTCAGTTTATAACACTTCATCAACCAGGAAATCCACTCCCTAAAGGTATTGCATCAAAAGTATCTCAAATCACCAAACCTATAACCCAAACAGAGCTGGTGCAAGTAGCTGGCTACGAAGTGCCAAAAAGTGAGCCATTATATCTACTTTCTGAAACCAGTACCTTTGAAGTTACAGATGATGTCACTGAGCAATTAAAAGAGTGTACAGTATTGATTGTCGACGATAACGAAATCAACATTGAAGTTGCTAAAGGCGCTTTAGATGAGCTGCCTATAAATATTTTAACAGCAAGTAATGGACAAGATGCAATTGAACTTTTAAATCACTTCAACACAAGTGAGAAGCAAATAAACTGCATACTGATGGACTGCCAAATGCCAATTTTAGATGGTTATCAAGTATGTGAAAAAATACGCACAGGAAAAGCAGGAGAGTCGTTTATTGATATTCCTATCATTGCAATGACCGCAAGCGCGATGGCTGGTGAAAAGGAAAAATGCTTAGCTGTGGGGATGAGTGATTATGTGAGTAAGCCAATTGAGGCAGTTAAAGTATTAGAAAAGGTCGTCAAATGGTCGTTATCAAGCTACGAGGGGCAATCTAAAGCAATTCCTCTTGCCGGAAATGAACTCAAAGAAGAAAAGCTCTGGGACCGCGAACAAGCCCTTGCACGATTATTAAATAAAGAAGTCTTACTAAACAAAATTTGTGAAGTGTTTGTTGTAAAAGTACCTATTAAGGTGCAGGAACTAATAGAGCAACACAAAAAAGGGAATAGTGAAGAAGTCCGTCAAATAGCGCATGCGTTAAAAGGGATGTGTGGTGAAATAAGCGCTAACAAATTAAGAGAGTTATTCTCTGATATTGAGGTGATAGCTGAGAAAGGTAATTTGGATATAGGCGCTCAACTAGTCACGATCGAACAAATGATACCTAGGTTAGTAGAGGATATCGCAAGGCAGCTGGGTAAATTATGAACAAGGATGAATTGCTGCTATACAGGTGAGTTTACAAACTCACCTGTACATGAATTTTCTATTGTAAACTTTCATTAAGTATGTTTGAAATTGCCTCATCTAACTTATCTTGAATATCCTTCGGAACTCGACCAAATTCATAAGAAAAGTTTCTTCCTTTCACTTTTTTGCGAGCAAACTGATCTTTATTGTCAAACTTGAATAATGTCGTCACAACTGGTTTATCTGTAGCTGGCTTGAAGGACTTAGACTCATCAGCTATTAGTTTGCTGAGTTTGTCTTTAAGGTCTTCTTTGATAAAGCCACCGCTAACTTTTAGCTCATTAACTTTACTTTTTAGCTCTTCAGTGAAATCACTTAGTTGATCACCTAATAAAGCCTGTGTTGCCAATAGCGCTTTATAGTCACTGTGGTTGAGCAATGAAATATCTGGAAAAACAGAAATTAAATCACTATCGATTGTTGCTGCTTGTAGTGCTTTACTTACCTTTGATTGACTTAAGCCATGACGTTCCGCTAACTCAGCCTGGTTCAACTTTTTGCCATGTTCAGCTAAGTACGCCTCTTTGTCTCGCTCTAGGCGTAATCCAATTTCACGTAAGCTGTGCTCTTTAACTGACTGTAGTGATGTAGCGAGAGCCTTTGCATCGCTTAGACTGATTTCGTCATCAGTAACTAGCATTGAGAAAGTTTCTATAGCACCGTTTTTCTCAAGTACATAGGCGCGACGGCGTGAACCATCAAGAACGTCAATCTTGTTATCTGACAGACGTCGACCAATTGCTGGGTAGAACTGTTGATTATCTAATGTTGATAAGTCTTGAAGCGACTCTTCTGTTAATAGTGATTGCTCGCGCCCGTTGATTTCAAAAGTGACGACTGTATTTGATTTAAGCTGCTCATATGACAACGTAACCGGTGTGAATGTGGCTTCTTGGCCTGACTTTAATGTCCAGACTTTACTTTGACCTACGCTGACTACTCCCAGATGCTTAGAGAGCACTTCATCAAGTGGTGTTTCACTCTTTTCAGCTTCAATTCTCAAGCGCTTGGCCAAACTCTCAAGTTGGTTCTTATTGCTATCTGCAATAGCTTCTTCTGAGCCTGCTGTGTTGCCGAGTGGAGAGACTATACCTCTTTTTTTAGCCATTTTTATTGCTCCTTCTCTTGTTCGCGCCACACTTTTTGAATATCGCGGTGTAGTTGGCTGGTAACTTCATATCCATTTTGTTGTGCATTCTGGAAAGTCATCTTGGTTTTAGGGTATTCACTTTTAGACATATCAAATACGGTTGATAGTAATGATGAAGCTTGTCTCACAGCTTCACTATTGTTGAACTCTGTTGAGTAAAGGTAAGTTGAAAAACTATCATAAAGGTTGTTCTGTAAATCAGTAGTGGTTGAACTCTCTTTATGATTTGTAAGCAGTATTTTCATAAAGTCATAACCCGGGTGTTTTGCATTTTTTAGTAGCGTCCATACTTGCGGGATATAACTAAAATATGAGCACGTAGCATCAATATCATTTTCGGTAACAGATAATGGGAAAATAACACTCGTACCAGCGTAGTAAGCGTTGTATGTCGCGTAGCCTAATGATGGAGGCGTATCTATGATAATGATATCGAATTCATCTTTAACTTGTTCAATGATGTCGTGCAGTATTGAGTAAGGAGAGCTTAGTTGCTGGTTGAATACTGCTTCATGAAACCAGCCCTCAATTGCTCGATCTGATTGTGAAGCTGGTAAAATACGCAAGTTAGGAATAGTGGTCGGCAAGAACGCTTCACTGATAGCTTCTTTTAGCGTTTCGTTTTCATCAAGCTCATAGTTCCCCATGATTAAGTCACCAACAGATAAGCAGCCTTCTTGTGCTGATTCAGGGGCATAATACATTGATAAAGTGCCTTGGCCATCCATATCAATTAAGCCAACACGATAGTTTTGATGAAACTCAGTTGCCAAACCAGATGCAGCTGTCGCTGCAGTAACAGTCTTACCAACACCGCCTTTTTGATTTTGAACAACTATAACTTGTAGGTCTTGGCTTTCACTGCGAACAAATGGTAATTGTTTTTTAAGTTCATCCGGAAGTGAATCTCGTACTTTGTAGACCTCTTCGATATCCAATAACCACTGACTCTCTTCATGTCTTCTTGGGTTAATTTTTAGAGCTTTGCAGTACTTATCTAACGTTCTTGCATCAATATCTAAGTACGCCACTGCTTCAGCTTTAGTAAACACTCTAAGCTCTTTGCGGTGGTTATTTAGAAGGCGTCTATTACGGCGTTGGATGTACAGTTCTGAACCTTCTTTTAGCTCGTCAAACGAGATATCGGTAGCTTCTACTTTAGAGATAGTCATTGTGAACCTTACTGAATGTGTTTTTTATAGTGTATGCTTTAATTTTTAGATGGTAAAGCAAAAATTAAAGCATGAGCTAATTTTTAATGCTTAAAATAATATCTCAAATTCTTCTTAAAAAAGCCTGTTTTTCTTATAAATTTTGATTTTTTCACGCTGTTAAGCGCGATTTACTGGATAGCATAGGATGGTCGTCAGTTATTAATTATCTGGTGTTTTCTATGGATAGTCAGCAATACTCAATGGCCGAGCGATGGCTTAATTTATTTGAGCTGTGTTTGGGTTTGATGTTTTTTAGTGCAGGAGCTTTCTATGCTTATCTGTTTTGTATGACAGGTAAAACTGATTTCATACTGCTATTTGTGACGTTCATAGGCTTTGTGGCTGGTATAGCAATGATAGGGAGAGCCATCGTTTGCATGTCTGCTTGGCACTCACATCACAATCAAAGGAGTCGTAATCGAATGTTTACTTTAAAACGAATTGGGCATGATGACGTCAAATTAAGTGATGTTAAGACGCTTGAAGATACAGTTAAAAAACTAGTTTCGTCATATGCGTCTATCCGTATTACCAAGAAGAGTGGGTTGAATAATGTTATCTTCGTTACCGTTGAAAATGGGGTTGTAAAGGATACATATACGGGAGAATTGATAGACTTTGAAGAATTGGGCAGTTAACACCATGAAAGTGTTTATATACAGGCTAATTCAAAACCCTAACTTCTTAGCTATGATTTTATTAGCTTTCCTCTTACTCACCGCGATTATATTCATAATTTTATGCTTTAACTTTAGCCTGGCTTTAGGGCTGCTTTATTTAGTGTGTGAATACGCGGCTATACGCTTCCTACTAATGCCTTTCATTAGTGAAGTGCTGCGCCCATAGCTAGCGCACTAATAGAATAGCTTGGTACGCTCCATGAGCATGCTAATAGCATTAGACTCCCTGCTTTTAACTTTAGGTGATAGTAAATCTTTGAATTGCGCTGTTTCAAATACATGGAGATGGTTATCACCTTGTATTGATTTACAGTTAGGGCAAGTGTTTGCCCAGTATTTACCGCCGTATTGCTTGGAAAATCTCAGCTCAATTGTATAAGGGCGCGGAAATGGTGGTTCATCTTCGCAAAATGGCGTCCCTAACCACCAAAACACAGGGATTACTTCTGAACATCTATAGCAAGTTTCAATGTCGGCTATGAACGGCTTATCAGGGGATTTGCGAGCAGTTGTGTACAGCTCTCTAGGAATTGAGTACTTATCTGCAACAGCAATTATTTTAGAGCCTTTCTTGCTGGTATTGCTGCATGATTGGCAAAGCCTTGGTGATAGCTTTGAGTTTAGAGGTCGCCAATTGTATGGATCTTTAAGAACGTCAGAGGCTTTTAGTTTGATCCAGCTTCTTAATGCCGAACCATTTGAAATGCTATATGGTCTCCAGTCTTGCTCTTGTTCAGATACAATTTCGATGCCCAAATAGATTGACTGTCCTTTATAGCTAAATTGCCCAATCACATCACATACTGAGTCATGGTAGTAATAATCAGTTTGAACCCCTTCAAATGTACAATATTTTATATCTCTTTGTATTTCTTTGAGGCATTGATAGCAATTTTGATGGATCTGTATTGTTGTCTCAGCCTTTTTGTTTTCTAAGATG
Organism: Pseudoalteromonas sp. bablab_jr010; assembly: GCF_016464105.1. Lineage (NCBI taxonomy): Bacteria > Pseudomonadati > Pseudomonadota > Gammaproteobacteria > Alteromonadales > Pseudoalteromonadaceae > Pseudoalteromonas > Pseudoalteromonas sp. bablab_jr010. The sequence goes on from NZ_JACDWV010000179.1 coordinate 21,660, forward strand.
ACATCTTTAATTAGTTTTTTGGCTTTCTTATAGCTATCACTTAGGCTGTTGCAGTTATTGGTTTCTGGGTGGATGAGCATCTTATTTTGCATAGAAGACAAATCACACAAAAGCGCTTCACCACAATATGGACAAGTATAGGTTCCGCCCACTTGAATCGATTGAGCTGCAATTAAATGGCCTGAGTTATTGATACCAAATGGGACCGGTATTTCGTGCATATTTGTACCTTTATTTAAGGAATTATTTAAGATAGTCTGCTATACATGATTTAATAACATTAAAAAACACTGTAGGTGCATCATGGAAATGCCCGATTTATCGCATAATTTTAAGCTATTCATGTTGGCTTTTAACATTACCATTCTTTCAATTGGGTTGGGTTATTTTATTTACTCTGGGGTTTATACCTTGGTAGGGTTCTTCTAAATAATCTTTATGCTTTCGCAATAGGTAAATCTGAAAGTTTTGTTGTATAACTCAAAGGTGCTAAATCATCTTTAGGCCGCCAAGACTGAGAGAACCCTTCACTTGCGAGCTTTATTGCACTACGTCCAAATTTTCTATTTATCTCATCAATGACCAACGTTTTTGAGCTAATATTCAGTGGTAAAGTCTCAGATAACAGTTCAAGTTGTTGCATATCATCGTGTAATGAAAGTTCTTCAAAAATAACGCCAGCTTTTTTGTATTTAAACCCCTTCTTATAAATAGCTTTTAATGCAAAGCTTGCATAAGACACCAGTGTTGATGTATCCGCGGTGGGGTAGGGTAGTTTAATTGATTGTGACTTATGATACTGCGGCTCTGCCTGTCTAAATGAATCTGTGTGGATGAATATTGTTATTGCCGATGTGTAAGATTTAAATCGACGAAGTTTAAACGCAGCCTTTGTTGCATGTGCTGTAACAGCTTCAGAAAGCTCCGTAAGCTCTATCACCGGTTTTCCCATACTCTGAGATACGCAAATTCTATCGCGAGAGTCGTTTACATCTTTCAATTCAACCGCAGATTTTCCTCGTAACTCTTCCACAGTACGGGCAAGAACAACTGTGAACGTCTTTTTGATCCAACTAATGTCGGCATTTTTAAGGTCATACCCCGTATAGATTCCAAATTTATTTAGCTTTTTAGTAGTTCTACTTCCAACCCCCCAAATATCCTCTACAGGAGTATGTTTGAGAGCCCAATCAATTTTGTATTGTGAATCTAATACAACCACACCATTGGTGTGTTCTTTCCACTCTTTCTTTTTGGCGCAGTGACTTCCAAGTTTCGCTAGTGTCATTGTCTGAGATATACCCAAGCCACAACTAATACCTAAGTTCCTCTTAAGTGTCCTCTGTATGGTGTGTGCGTAGTCTTTTATATCTTTTGTAAAGTTTATATCGATGCGCCCAAAGCATTCATCAACAGAGTATCGTATTGTATCGAATAGGAAGTACTCTAACTCGGTATGAAAACGGTTACTCAAATCACCAAACAGCGTGAAATTACTCCCCCACAAGTGACCACCATGCGCAGCCACCAGTTGTTTAACTTTAAATGCTGGCTCTCCCATTTTGATACCTAAATCTTTGATAGCTTGATTTCGAGCTACAACATTGCCCTGGTTAGAACTAAGAACGCCAAGAGGGGTTTTATCAAAGTCGTATTGGGGGTTAAAGAGTTGGCAAAACGAAACGTAAGCAGCATTGATGTCGCAAAGAACCCACATAATTAAAATATCTTGATTAAACCAGTGACAACGCCCCAGACTACATGAGTATCCCAGTCATTGTTTTCATCGATATCAATTTCAATTGGCTCGAAGTCGGGGTTTTTACTAATAAAAACGGCTTTGTTGTTTTTTAATTGTAGTTCTTTCACAACAAATTCGTTGTCTAATGTAGCTAATACGATTCGTCCAGTTTTAATTGTTACTGACCTATCTACAACTATTATCGAGCCGTCAGTAATGTCTGGGGACATGCTGTTGCCTGACACCCTGAATAGGAATGTACTACTAGGGCGCTTAATTAGGAGCTCATCTAAACTGATTGAGTCGGATAGGTGATCTTCGCATGGATTGGGGAAACCTGCAGCAACTGAAAAGTCTGCAATAGGTAATTCTGTGGTTGAAGGGGTAAGTTTGCTAAGCATAATCACAAATACTGTACAAATAAACAGTAATTTTAGATGTGAATATTCCACATTACAACCAAGAAGTTTCTTTTAGGCTCGCGGTCTATGTGATTACATCAATTATTAGTTAAATTTAAACCTTTTTCCCAGAATCAGGCGCGATTTAATGCATATGATAGCTTTGGCAAAAATATATGAGCTGGAGTAACTATGGATTTATGTTCAATTTCTGCGGAAGACGGTGATAAAGCTGTTTTCTTCAATGGGGTTTTGATTGCATACTATAATGCAGCAACTGATGAGCCAAACGTGTTATCTTTTGTTGAAAGTGTTGCTGATAATTTGAGTAGCGCTTCTGGTGCCAATATTAAAAAGGCGAAAATAGACAAAGCTCCTGACTTTGTTCATTGGGAGCAGAGCAAACAAGTAGAGAATATACTTTGGCCCAATGAAACAGCTAAACCTCCTATTTCTGATTTTTTCTCTCCAATTGAGCTGAATTCTCAACCATAAACATTCATAACAGTTTATCGCTTGGCCGCTAAATTTTGCCTTCGCAGGTGCGGTCAAGCGCTCCTCTTAAAAAATCATGTAGTAAATTTTTATTACTGTATTTGAGAGAGATTTCACGTCTACTCGCTAACGACTAGGAAGCAAGATCAGACTAATCATATTTTGCACTTTTAACGATCCGCCTGTAGTTGAACCCAACTATAAAAGTGCTTTTACTCCAGTGTTAATTCCGAAACCGCCTAACGTTAAAAATATAAACAAACAACTTCCCAAAAGTAGGGGTCTTATTCCAGCTTGACGAATTGCCCCAATGTGAGTTCGTAGTCCCAATGCCACCATGGCGATAGTGAGTAATATATTATCAAACCACACAATATTGTTTGTTGTACTCTGAGATAGGTTAATTAGTGAATTACATCCACTTACTAAAATGAAGTAAACCGCAAACCAAGGAATTGATAGGCCTGAAGATTTTTCTAAGTTATAGTTTTTCTTTGTATCCTTTCGTTTTTGCCAATATGATAAACCAAACAAAAATGGGGCAAGCATCATTACCCTTAACATTTTTTCAATTACTGCCGTGTCGGCTGCATTTGCACTAATAGCGGTACCCGCAGCAACTACCTGAGCTACTTCATGAATGGTTGAACCAACAAAAATACCGTATTCGTATTCACTCAACCCTATATATTCAAACATTAAGGGGTAAGTAAACATACTTAGGGTTCCAAATACAACGACTGTTGCGACCGCAATAGATACTTTATGTGCTTGTGCTTTAATAACTGGTTCTGTTGCCATTATTGCTGCAGCACCACAAATAGAGCTCCCAGCACCAATAAGAATAGTTGTTTGCTCATCAAGTTTAAATAAACGTTTACCTAACTGAATTGCTAGGATAAATGTACCTAGTAATATGGCTAAATCAATAACTAGCCCTAACCAACCAATTTCTGTTATTTGTGAGAATGTAATTCTAAAGCCAAATAAAATGATGCCAGCTTTAAGTAAGAAGCTTTTTGCGTAGTCTACTCCAATATCAGTATGAGTTGCGATACGGGAAAACAAACTGTTTCCTACTATGATGCCGAGGATAATTCCAATAGTGAGTGAACTAACTTGTGCATTTTGCAAAACGGAAAGTTTACTTAGGGCTATTGATATACTTGCTAATGTAATTACCAACATTAGGCCCAACCACCATCGACTATCTGTGAGTTTTTTTGTTTGGGATTTAAATAGACACCGCGTATAGAACAACATAAACGTCCTTCAATAAATTGCTTTATTTACTTGACTGCATTTTAGAAAGACCCAAAATATAACTCCAATACATTAATTTTATGATTTAATAACTTAAGGTTATCTTATGAACTTGAACGCATTGAGAGTCTTCTATACTGTAGCGAAATTGCAAAGCTTCTCGGGTGCGGCAGAAACTCTTTTCATTAGTCAGCCAGCGGTATCTAAAGCGTTAAAAGAGCTAGAGCATCAATTAAGTCTTAAACTTATCGAACGTGCCACCAAAGGGAGAAAACTCGCATTAACTGAGGGCGGAGTTGCTTTATATGAACATGCTCGTAATATTTTTGCTATTGAAAAGACGGCAATAGACGATATAAAGTCACGTACCGGACTAAAGCGTGGCACAATTGTCATTGGTACTAGCACTACAATTGCAAGTTATTGGTTACCACCTTACTTAGCTAGGTTCTGTAGTGCTTACCCAAATATAAAAGTTGAAGTGAAGGTCGAAAATACGGAAAAAATTGAACATGCGTTGCTTGAGTGCTCTATTGACTTGGCTCTTGTTGAAGGGACACCAACAGAAAAAAAGATAGTACCTAGACACTGGCAAGATGATTTGATGAGTGTCGTTACCCCACCTCATTTTAAGCCTAGCCCTAATTTAAATGAATGGCTTAACCAACAGTTTTGGTTACTCCGTGAGCCAGGTTCTGGAACACGTGAAATGTCAGTTAAAATGTTAGAAAAGCAAGGTATAAAAGTTACCAATAGTATGCAACTAGGGAGTAATGAAGCTATAGCTCGCTCAGTCGCACAAGGAATGGGAATAGCCATATTGCCAAATGTGGTCACAGAAGATTTAGTGCAACTAAAAAAGTTAAAGCGCTTGAGTCAAGTCAAAGGTGGAATGCTATCTAGGCCTCTATATCAGTTACATTGCCGAGGTAGATCTTCTTCACATTCTGCTGAGGCTTTAAAAAGAATTTTATTTTCAGAAGTTTAGCTTCAAGTGCATCCGCAAGTTTAGTTTCTTCACTACTTTTAGTTCACTCAAACCATTTTCGTAGGTTAGGTATCTTCTAGAAAAATGATATCTTTTCCCTGACTTTTAGCTACATTACTAGTTTGTGCCGTTTTAATAAGGTGCGGTATCACATTATGCCTGCAAAATTAATATTGAGAGTTAAAGCTTCGTTTATTTGAATATTTAAAGTCAGAGCAAGTGCGTCGTTTTCAACTATTGATTGAGTAAGTCAGCTTGCTCATTCCTATAGCGAGATTATTACTATCTTGATACAAATAGCTCCAATTTCATTCAAGAATGACAATATCTTTTATCAACGAAGTTACTTTCTAAAACCGAATACCAAATAGTATGGTTTAGGGTTGCAATTTTTTCGTTATAGTCAGAGGTAATATTCTAATTAAGACCTGTGCTTCTCATATTTCGTTTTAACGAGCTTTTGAGACCCTCAACTAGCTAAATAAGCTCAAGCCCTTATTATATAAGGGCTGGCAAGTTCCCAAAATACCATTATGAGAACCTAAAAATAAACGGTGTTATTACACTTCAAAAGAGTGCTCATTTAGAGCACTCGTATTTGACTAATCAAACAAACTAGCAATGCCAGCAACTATCCCTCCAGCAACAGCTAGAGGGACTGTAACAGGCGCAGACGCAACACCAGCACCAATTACTACTGCGCCAGATGTAAGTGCTCCAGCGGCTGCGCCGGAGCCTATAGCCACAGCTGTTCTGCTTACGCTAGAGTCACTACTGCCAGTTATCTGTTTTGATAACTCATTTCCGACTAAGCCGCACGAAACGGCTTTATTTAAAGACATAATGTTTTCCTTTTAGTTAAGTATCACGAGCACCAGAATGGCGCTGTTAAGGTTTATAGCTCTAGTTCTTCAAAGTCTTTGTCTATTTCCTCCTGTGTTATACCTATGTAACGAAGTGTGGTTGCTTCGGAGCTATGGCGGAGCATTTTCATTACTCGGGCGATGTCATGGGTTTTCTGATACAAGTGATAACCGCGTGTTTTACGCATAGAGTGAGTCCCCAAATGAATATTTAGTTCTTCACCTACTAGCGCAAATGCTTTTGTGACAGCTCTGCGTGATAGCGGTCTAGGCTTTGAATTAATCGCTTGTTGATTGCGGTATGATTGAAATAAGTAGATGTGGTGTGGATGAGTTAGTTTAATTTCGTTGATCAAGGTAAGCGCCTTATCATTTAGCTTTATTTCAGCTAATTTCGAGGTCTTCGACTCATAAATAATCAATCTATTGTTACTTATGTCAGTAAACTTCACTGCAAGTAAGTCAGATATTCTAAGTGCGAGGTTTAAGCCAATATTCCATATCTGGCTCATTTGTCTTGAGCAACGCTTTTCTAGTAAATAGCTAACGAGCCTTACTGTATCAAGGTCTTTAACTGCTTGTACTTCAGCCATAAATGCCTCCCGTTACTCAGTCGTAATGGTTACCTGATAGCAACCTGTGTTGTAGTATTCAACAAAGTTTGAAATGAATAGGTCTAATAGCTCTTAACCTTCTTTAGCAGTTAACCAACCAACTAAATAGTGAAAAATTTGCTTAATGCTAAAGCACACATCAATTTCTTTTATCAATTCAGGCGTATAATGGCCCTGATACGAGAAATCAGTAATATAAACCAGCTGCCAACTGGTGGTCTGCTTTTCTAGCCTTATCTCTACAGGGTGAAAGCCTCCAGCTTCAGGGCTGTAATCTGGATCTCTAAAGTTAAGTGTAACCGCCTTAGCTGTTCCTACAGAATCACCTCTATTAGCAACTGCGCTTACAATCACACCAATAAAAGAGTCAGGCACTTTTAAGCCTGCTACTTGCTCTATTTTTAACGCCATATTTAACTCCTTTTAAATTAAGCCATGCTCAGCAAATGAATACGTGCTTTCGCCAATGATGATGTGATCAAGTATTGATACATCTATTAGGTTAAGTGCCTGCTGTAACTTGGTTGTAATGAGCTTGTCTGCTTGAGATGGGGTGGTAACGCCTGAAGGGTGGTTATGCGCCAATATAACGGATGCTGCATTAAGCTCTAAAACCTCTTTGACAACTTCTCTAGGGTAAACGCTAGCAGCGTTAATAGTGCCTCTGAAGAGTTCTTTAAACTCTAGTATGCGGTTTTGGCTATCTAAAAAAAGTACGGCAAAAACCTCATGCTCATGTATTGCTAGTTTATATTTCAAGTACTCTTCGCAATCATTAGGGCTATTGAGTAAACCATCTCTAAACTGCTTTTGAGCGATGATGTAGGCAGCAGCTTCTAGTATCTGTTTATCATTTACCGGATGCTTGAATTCATATAACGACTGTTGACCTTGCATTATTAATTCCTCTTAAGTGGTTTATGCAAGTTAGTGATGTATATGTGTAAGTTTTTCATTTGGAAGGCGTAAAAAAATACTGCCCCGGAAAGGTTATGTACTAATAACTAACCGGAGAAATTCCATGCGTTTAATTAAACTGAAAGAAGTGATGGCAAAAACATCACTGGGTCACTCGAGTATCTATAAGTTTATTTCTGAGGGTACTTTTCCTAAGCAAGTATCGTTAGGTGCTAAGTCAGTGGCTTGGGTTGAGTCTGAAGTGGATGATTGGATAATGGAAAGAATAGGTGAAAGGGGGTAGGCTGATGTAGTCACCTAATCATTTTAATTTAGATAGATTAAGTTGTACTAGTATTAGGTAAACCTTTACTTGTGTTAAAAGCCTTAGCAGCTCGATTATTAATATATAGAAGGGTAGGCCAAGCTTACCCCTCTATTAGATCTATTACTTCAATATTAAGCTTAAAAGCTTAAATACGGCCTTGCTCCTTAAGCCACCACTTTGGCGCCCAGCTGGTGGCGCTTTTAAATAACTCCTCGTTTTCATTAAACGTATAAAACTGTTTTAATTCGCTGAGTACTGTTGAGCTATTTTGTTCACTGTTTGAGTTTGGATACATAGAGCGAAGCCAAAGACCAAAGTAATCAGTAAATTTAGGGTGTTCAGCAATTTGGTACCTACAGTTATCCATCACAGACCTGAAGTAATGACCCATCGCCAACAATAAGTAGCCTAAATCTTCGTACTGAGTTTTTTTGCTTTCAAGACAAGAGTATCCATAATCCTTCAATGTTTCTTTATTAATTCCCCACCGTGTTAATTTCTCAATATCTTCTAGTGACGATTCATTATTAATTGGGGTACGCAGTAAATCCCAAAACTTAGCTATAAGCTCTTCTTTTGGCTCTTTTGTTATACAGTTATTAAATGCTTTATTAATAAGCTCTGGGTATTTATCGATTAAGCAGGTACTGGATACGGCATTGCTATTCAACGAATTAGCTTGCTGCATTAAATCGTGATAATCACGATAGCCTAAATCCTGTGAGCACTCTTCTAAGCATTGTGAGAGTGTTTTTTCTGAGTTTTGTTTATCGCGATTTTGTTTATGTAGTTTCTTTGCTCGCTTTTTAACGTGTGCAATTAAATTTGAATTTGTATATGACATGACGTTCTCCTCAAAGCCATTGAACAAAGTGCACCCCTCACCAAAAACAATGACGAAAAAAACGTTAAATTTGAATAGTTAGGTTCTCCTGAGGAGATTTCCCTTTGGGGTGGGGAGGCGCCCTTTTAAGCACCACGAATATGATGTCTTAAAATAACAGGCGTTGTCAACAGCGATATTTCATAAGTAACCAATAACGTTACAAATAATATTTAATTTTGGTGTGTATAAGTTCTGCTGTAAGTAAGGGATAACTAATAAATTGACTTAGGAGTGTTCAATTTATTAAGTTTGTTTTACTCTACCAGTAATAAAGGATTGTTTAGCGTTAGATTGAGTCAGTAAAGCTTAATATGGATATGAGCAACAAACCATGCCACTGTATTTATTAAGCTTCCATCAACTACTCTGCTCATTAATGTATAATCTAGCCTAGAAACCCTCAGCTTATCGCAAGTTAAATACAACGAGATTTAATAATGGAAAAAATAACGCTCTCACAGCTAGAGCAGTACCTCTCAAAGGCAGCCTGGATCTTAAAAGGGCCAGTAGATGCTTCCGACTTTAAAGTATACATATTCCCGCTACTTTTCTTTAAGCGTATATCTGATGTGTACGACGAGGAGTACCGCTTAGCACTTGAAGAGTCAGATGGCGATAAAGAATACGCGGCATTGCCTGAGATGCACCGCTTTGAAATCCCACAAGGCTGCCACTGGCAAGATATTCGTGAAACAACCACCAACGTAGGTGCCGCGATTGAAAGCGCCTTACGAGGCATAGAGCAAGCTAACCAAGAATACCTGTACGGTATATTTGGTGATGCCCAGTGGAGCAATAAAAATAAGCTATCTGATGCCTTGCTCATCGACTTAGTGGAACACTTTTCACAGTACATATTAGGCAACCAAAATGTTGATCCTGATATGCTGGGTAATGCTTACGAATACCTTATAAAACACTTTGCCGATTTAACCAATAAAAAAGCGGGTGAGTTTTATACCCCTCGCTCAGTAGTGCATTTGCTCGGGATGATTTTAGACCCACACGAAGGCGAAACTGTTTATGACCCTGCATGTGGTACAGGTGGTATGTTGCTTGAGTGTGTAGATAACCTAAAACATAACAACGAAGATTACCGTACTCTAAAACTTTACGGCCAAGAAAAAAATCTAACGTCTAGCTCTATTGCCCGTATGAACATGTTTTTACATGGCATAGAAGACTTTGAAATATTACGTGGCGATACACTGCGTAACCCGGCTTTTTTTGAAGCAGATGGTCTTAAAACCTTTGATTGTGTAATAGCCAACCCACCGTTCTCATTAAAGGATTGGGGCGCTGAAAATTGGGCTAACGACCCATACGGCCGAAATATTGCCGGTGTACCACCAAAGGGCAATGGTGATATGGCGTGGGTGCAGCACATGGTTAAATCCATGAACAGCACCGGCCGCATGACAGTAGTACTACCGCATGGTGCATTATTTAGAAAAGCCGCCGAAGGTAAAATACGTAAGCAGTTACTTGAACAAGATATGCTAGAAGCGGTTATCGGTTTAGGGCCTAACGTGTTCTACGGCACACAGTTAGCTGCTTGTGTCATGGTGTTTAAGCAAAATAAACCTGCCGATAAAAAAGGCAAAGTACTGTTTATAGATGCATCAGACCAAATTCGTGTAGGCCGTGCACAAAACTTCCTAGAACCAAACCACGTTCAACAAATTTACGACTGGTATCACAACTATCAAGATGTAGAAAACTACGTCAAAGTTGCTTCAATGGACGAGCTAAAAGAAAACGACTTTAACTTAAACATACCGCTATATGTTGAAAAAATAATTGAAGACAATCTACCATCAGTAGAAGAAGCAATGGCCGATTTAAAACAAGCCTGGCAAGCAAGCCAGGAAGCTGAAGAGAAGTTTAAAGCTGTTTTAAAAAGGTTTTTGTAAATGAATAAGCATTTAAATATTTTTAAAACATACGCTAAAGACAACCGTAGTTACCAGTTAGAGAACGATCTAACCAGGGCTTTAGCAATATGCTTGCAAGAAGACGCATTATTTTTTCATGAGGTGCTAAAAGCCGTTATTAGCAACTCAGGATTGTATAATCGGTTATTTGAAGATCTCGACGGGGATACAGAGGTACAAATAGAAATACAAAAAAGAACCAGCCAAATACAAGAGTTTGAGCAGGTTTTTGCTGTGTCGTTAAGTGAAAGCGCTTTGTCTGACTTTAGGCAGCAAACTCATAACGCGGAATACGACCCTATTTGCGACATGGTAATCACCATAAACAATATTTTAATTGTTATAGAAGCTAAAAGAGACAACATCGACTGTACTTCGCAACTGTATAACCAAATACTTAATATATTCACTAATCAAAGCAAGCGCCTTGAAGACAACAAACAAGCAATTACACCAGTTGATTTGAACTGGAAAAAGCTAATGGCGATAGCAGTTAAAGTTGCCAGTTTCGAAAAAACTACCGCCAATACAAATAGGTTCCTTAGTGATTTTATCCAATTAGTAAAAGAGCATAATTTTAGTTGGCTACCAGAAACACCAATAGGCTCTTTAAAAACCATTAATGCAAAATCAATTTCCAGACGAATTGAGTCAGCACTTATAAAGTTTTGTGATGAGCATACCAAGGTAGAAAAGTTAGCATACCGAGATAGGTTAGGCACCACATTTACTAAAAGGTGGGCTAATGAACTGCTATTTAATATAGACGCGAACACCGGTGACTTAATTGTCGATATTTACCCTGGTAATACCAAAGGCCAAGGGTATGACATTTTTCAAAATGAGCCGCAGTTTAATACCCAGCTAAATATAGATGAACAGTTTTACAGCACAAAAAAAAGCTACCATATCAAAATTATGGGGCAATCATACATAACAGGCCTGTGGCTTAGCGATAGCGACTTTAAAAAGCCTCTATACACTAAACAAAACTTTAATAAATACACTGGTAGAGTTAAAAGGGAGTCATGGAACACCATTGAGGCTCTATTAAACGACCACATAAGCTCAGACTGGAAAAGCGAATGCCAGTGGCAAGATAAAATCATAAATTCAAACAGAACACTGTTTAACATTGCCTTTGGTTATCAAATTAAAATTAGAATACCGTTTAATAAACTGTCGCAGTTAGATATTAATCACAGCGACATAACGCCATTAGCTAATTTAATTAAGCGTATTTATACAGCGTTTGAAACAAGTTTGCTTATTGAGGAGCCATCAGCATGATGACCCAACAAGAATTAGAAAAATACCTTTGGGGTGCAGCTACAGCTCTCAGAGGTACAATAGATGCCGGTGATTACAAGCAGTACATCTTCCCGCTTATGTTCTTTAAACGTATATCAGATGTATACGACGAAGAGTTTGAAAACGCACTCGCAGAAAGTGATGGCGATTTAGAATATGCCGCCTTTGCAGAAAACCATAACTTCATAATCCCTGAAGGCGCACACTGGAACGATGTACGCGAAACTACTACAAATATTGGTTTAGCACTACAAAATGCCATGCGTGCCATTGAAAAAGCCAACCCCGATACCCTAGACGGTATTTTTGGCGATGCCAGCTGGACCAATAAAGACCGACTTACCGATGCCATGCTTACTAACCTTATTGAGCATTACTCACAGCACAAACTTAACTTAAAAAATGTACCTGACGACAAGTTAGGTAATGCTTACGAATATTTAATTAAAGAGTTTGCTGATGATAGCGGTCATACCGCAGCAGAGTTTTATACCAACCGTACCGTGGTTAAATTAATGACCATGATAATGGACCCACAACCAGGTGAGTCAGTGTACGACCCTACCTGTGGTTCAGGTGGTTTATTACTTAACTGTGCTTTACACCTTAAAGACGAAGGCAAAGAATACCGCACCCTTAAATTATACGGCCAAGAGATTAACCTATTAACTTCAGCCATTGCTCGTATGAACATGTTTATGCATGGCATTGAAGAGTTCGATATTGTGCGTGGCAATACCTTGTCTAATCCAGGCTTGTTAGAAAATGATGAACTTAAAAAGTTTAATGTCATTCTAGCTAACCCACCGTACTCGATTAAATCATGGGATCGTGGCGCATTTGAAAATGATCCTTATGGGCGTAATTTATGGGGCACGCCACCACAAGGCTGTGCGGATTATGCTTTTGAACAGCATATTCATAAAAGTATGGAAGATGAGAATGGTCGTTGTGTTCAGCTTTGGCCTCACGGAATTTTGTTTCGTGATAACGAAAAGAGCATTAGAAGAAATATGATCGAAACGGATACGATCGATTGCGTAATAGCTCTTGGAAAGAATCTTTTTTATAACTCATCTATGGAATCGGCCCTACTGATTAGACGAACAAACAAGGAATCTAAAAAGAAAGGGAAAGTTCTCTTTATAAATGCATTTGATGAAGTTAAAGAAGAGAAAAATATCTCCTATTTGCTAGAACATCATATCAATAAAATCTATGAAGCGTACAGCTCCTATAAGGATATAGAGGGTTTTGCAAAAGTTGTGACTAATGAAGAGATTTTAGAGAACGATGCATCTTTATTAGTAACTAACTACTTAAAATCAAAAAGATATATATCTGAGTCAAGCTTATGTTTTGAAGAAATCTATTCTCATTGGGAAAGTTCGAGAATTGAAAGTTGTGATTCTATCAGTGATTTAATAAGTAATGTTGAGGCTGGCAGATGGAATTAAGTTTAGATAAAACTCAGTGGGATAGATACCAGCTAGGTGAGCTACTGGTGAAGAATGAAGAAAATGACAAAGAGAATGCTTCTAAAAATTTTGATAGATTTTTAAAAGTGGAGCATTTAGATGCAGAGACCTTTCGAGTGAAACGATGGGCTTCTCAAGAAGCTGGTGATGAACTTCCGCCAACTTTTTATAAGATATTCAGAAAAGGCCAGATACTATATCCTACAAGAAACCCTCATTTAAAAAGAGCTGTAGTAGCTGAATTTGATGGGATATGTGGCGAAAAAACGTTAACACTTATACCTAACGAAGATCTTGTTACTTTGGAGTTTATAAAGTATTTATTTCATAGTAACTACTTTTATGAACATGCAATTTCTTCAATTATTGGTTCTACAAACCCTCATGTTAGATGGAGAGACATAGCAAAGCTTGAAGTGCTTATTCCACCTTTAAAAGAACAAAACCGAATTTCGAATTTATTAAAGCTTATGGAAGAGCACCTAAGTAGTACTGATTATTTGCATGAAAAAACAAAGGTTTTGGAAAAGGTACTTATTAAAGGATTTGTTGACAAGGTCGATGAAAACCATTCTGTAAAAATTAAACTTAAAGATTTATATCAAAGTAAATTGAAGTCAGTAAAGCCTGATTCACTAGGTGAAGAAGAAGTTCTTCATTACAGTCTTCCTTCCCTTATTGAAAGTAAAAAACCTGAAGTGGTAAAAGCTAACTCAATAAAAAGTAATAAGATATTAATAAATGAAGATGTAATTTTGTTCAGTAAATTAAATCCTATTCCACCTAAAGTTTGGTCGGTGAAAGGAGATAGCCAGATTAAACTAGGATCTACAGAGTGGTTGCCACTTCGTCCGACAAATGAATTAACTAAGAGCTATTTAGAAGCTTACTTAACGTCACCTCAGTTTAATAATAAGGTAGGGAAACTTATTCAAGGGACAAGTAATAGCCATAAACGTGTCGAGCCGAGCCTTTTTTATAATATGACAATTCCGGTCCCTGATTCTAATCAGATTGCGGAAATTTCGTTGCAATCAAATAAATTAATTAACTCAAAAAATAAATTAGATTCAGAAATTAAAGCTTCAGAAAAGCTTTTTAAATTTTTAATTAATCAGGTGTTTTAGGTATGGGATTTACCGAATTAAATAGTGTGGAGCACTACATCATCCATCAAATGAGTGGCGTTAACTTAAACGCTAACCAAGTTTCAGAGCCGCAACCCACTTTTGGTGTTAAATGGCAATTCCAGTCGCTAGAAGAGTTAGGTCGTGGTGTTAATGAGGTATTGGTTGAATCGCAATTAGTTAAGGCGTTAATTCGTCTTAATCCTGAGATTGAATCTAATCCAAACTTGGCGGATGAAGTAATACATAAACTCCGTGCTATTTTAATTTCGGTAAATCAGGTTGGTTTAGTTAAAGCCAACGAAGAGTTTTTTGCCTGGATGACAGGCGAAAAGACCATGCCGTTTGGTGAAAACAATCGTCATGTACCGGTTAAGCTAATTGATTTTGAAGACTTAACTCGAAACGATTATGTGGTAACTAACCAGTTTCGTATTCACCACAGAGAAACCAAAATACCTGACGTTGTATTACTAATTAACGGTATTCCGGTTGTGGTGGGTGAAGCAAAAACACCTATTCGCCCATCAGTAACTTGGTTAGATGGTGCCCACGAAGTACACAGCATTTACGAAAACGCCGTACCGCAGTTGTTTGTGCCTAATATTTTGTCGTTTGCTACCGAAGGACGTGAGTTGTTTTATGGTGCAATACGCTGCCCATTAGAGTTTTGGGCTCCGTGGCGTGTTGAAGATGCACAGTTAACCCGTGCTGTTGGTTTATCGGGTGTCGGA
>NZ_JACDWV010000180.1:0-262 GCF_016464105.1 Pseudoalteromonas sp. bablab_jr010
CTCAAGATGCGAGTTTCAGTTGGAATTAAAAGCGATTTAGGCAAGGCATTGATTGCAAGTAATAGTGGTTCTATTGTTAAAATCAATAACGCAGTATAAATCGCTTTTAAACCAACCCTTCGGGCGCTTCACAGGCACTTACTCTCATCGTTGTTACTTCTTAAAAGGGACTACCATTCTTGCAAAGTAACGCCTTGATATTAAGCACCTGTGAAACGCTGAATTCTGCATCTTGAGGTGGCTTGGGTATAATAAAAAGGGA
>NZ_JACDWV010000181.1:0-530 GCF_016464105.1 Pseudoalteromonas sp. bablab_jr010
TCCCTATAATGCGCATCCACCGACACGGCGGACTGCTTACAAAAAAGCAAAACGACGAGTTGGTTGAGTCAAGTAAGACTGAGTTTTGAAAAAATAAACTTTTCTCAAAATTAAGTGTTGACAAAAATAACGGCTTGCGTAGAATGCACAGCCCTTGAGACGCAAAAGTATCTCAAACGTTCTTTAACAATATAAAGCAATCATCTGTGTGGGCACTCGTACAGATTGAGTTCTAACAGCGAAGCTTAGTTTACTAAGTGGAGCAAACAAATTTAGAGTCTCAAATGTAACTGAGTGACTATATAGTCAATTCGTTTTGATTTTACTTTTTTAAAAAGTAGAAACAAACAATCAGAATTCATTGAGCATGGTTTGAAGTTTACTTCAAACAAAAAACTTTTAATTGAAGAGTTTGATCATGGCTCAGATTGAACGCTGGCGGCAGGCCTAACACATGCAAGTCGAGCGGTAACAGAGAGTAGCTTGCTACTCTGCTGACGAGCGGCGGACGGGTGAGTAATGCTTGGGAA
>NZ_JACDWV010000182.1:0-349 GCF_016464105.1 Pseudoalteromonas sp. bablab_jr010
AAAAGAGGTATACCTAGCAATGATAAATTGCCTTTCTTTAACTGGGAGGTATTAAATACAGAGTTGTCAATTCCATGTGATTATTATGAGATGGATGCACAAGCTAGTTTTGTAGATGATAACTTACTTGATTTAGGTAAATTAAATATATGTTTAAGTTATGGATATTACATGCTTACAATACAAAGCTATAAGTTCAAGCGCTTTAGATATCGCTTTAGTCGTGAACCTTTAAGGTTGGTATCACCAACATCTGTATTTCAGCTAAGTATTGCAGTGATATTGCATAATAATGAATATGCTCGCCAAATTTATACGTTATTTCAAGCAGGTTACATGAAGCACTGGG
>NZ_JACDWV010000183.1:0-325 GCF_016464105.1 Pseudoalteromonas sp. bablab_jr010
CCACCTGACCCCATGCCGAACTCAGTAGTGAAACGAAACAGCGCCGATGATAGTGTAGCAGCTGCTATGTGAAAGTAGGTCATCGCCAGGCTCCAAATAAGAGAAAGCCCGATTCGAAAGAGTCGGGCTTTTTTGCGTTTGTAGCTATCAGCCAGGTAGGTTGGGTAGAGCGTAGCGAAACCCAACGTGAGTTAGCGAGTTATACCATTCCGTATAAAGATTAAATCAATTTAATCCATTCCCGATTGCACATTTTCCTTACTCGATCCGGGATTGAAATAAAGTGATTCCACGCCTTTGAAACTTCATCGACAATTTCGTCATA
>NZ_JACDWV010000184.1:0-22591 GCF_016464105.1 Pseudoalteromonas sp. bablab_jr010
ATGAATTACTGACAACTCTTAGGTTGTTTATCTTACCCGATAGGCTACCAGACAGGCATTATCCAAGGGTGGTAAGAAGGAAACCTAATAAATATCCCTATAAAAGAAAATGCCAGTCAGCTCTTAACTGACTGGCATTACCGCAGCGCGGGCTTTTTAATGGGGTATGCCAATATTATTCAGAAACAGTGAAAGACACGTCTAAGTCTTCACCCGATGTTACTGTAATTGGTTTTACTTGATAAAGCGTAAATGCTTCGTCTTGCGTTTCAGCGTCATCGATATGCGCTGCACAGGTATAAGCAAGTTGGTAGTCACCAGGTTGAATGAACGCAAGTTCAAATTCGAATTGGTTATCTTCGCTATCGAACACAACATCCGCCGTTGCAAGAGGTGCATCTAATGGTGTTTCATCTTCGTTAACTTCATAGTTGTCCATTGGCATTTCAACATCGCTGCTATATAGGTAAACAGCATGACCGAATGAGCCATCTTCTAGTGCGATATCGATATTATCTGTTTCACAGTTAGCGATAAGTACGTCGCTTACAGTGCCTTCGATATCTTCAGATTCAGCAAGGTTTTCTAAGCGAACACCGCGTGGTTTTAAGAAGATCTCATCATTATTTTGTGGATCAACTAATGACTTTTTAAGGTCAAATTCAATAACAAAGTCGTTACCAGCTTGGTTAAGGGTAAAGCCATCCAGTTGGATTTCACCGACACCATCGTTGCCTTTACGTTTAACAACCAGTGGTGCAATGCTGTCATCTTCGTAAACAACATGCGAAGTCATGGTTAAATCGTTTGTGTCACCATTGATCACATCTGCACGGATCCATTGATATTCGCCAGCAGGCACTTCTTCATCTTCTAATAAAGAAAATACATCATCACCTGTGTAGTCTAATAAATTAACCATTTCAGGCATGGTTTCATCATTATCTTCACGGGTCTCAAACGTGAATTCTTCTCCACCTTGGGTTTTCAATGTGATTGAATCAAACACAACATTTACAGCTTTTAAACCTGTCACTGGTGCATCAGACACACCTAATGTGAACTGTGCAGTTTGCGGCTGAGGATCAACCGAGTCGTTCTTGTCGTTATCTGAGCCACAACCAACAAGTGCAAATAAAACGGCGCTGCTAAGTAATGTAGTTTTAAAGTTCATCATTTCTTCCCTTTGTGTTCTAAAAATTTATTAGCAGTGTAATAACTAAAACTTAATGTAACTTGAACTTCTAATGATAAGTTTCGATTAACACCTTTGTACCTTTTATGTAACAAGCTGAAAGTCAGAATAAAAAATAACTGCAAGTTTAGAATGCTTTTTAGGTAAATCCATTTTTCTTCCACATTTTGCTGACACCATGACAAAAAATAAGAACCTAGGAACGAAAATGAAGGTTATTGACTTGGAAAAGCGCTTTGAGCTTATGAGCTGGGCATTATTAAGTGCAGTAAATATGCTTTTACTAGTGGGGTTTATGAATAGTAAATCGGAGGTAAGTAATTTACTTTTTAGTTTTTTGTTGTGCTCTGTTTCATTACTATTAGCGGTACTTGTATTCAATTCAAAACGCAATTTAACGGTATGCCGCCACGGTGTGCATTACCGCAATTTATTCGGGCAATGCCGCCATATGCATGCAAGACAAGTGCAATTTATTCACCATTACTCGTTTTTTGGTTTGCGATTAGTGCTTGTTATGGGCGAAAAATATATTTGCTTTGCGCCTTTTTATAGCCTTAATGACAAACACCAACAACGCTTAAAGCGCTACGATAACGATTTGTTTGATTGGTTAAAGAACTTACAAAAGACCAATGATTTTTGTTAAGCAGGCACATTTACCTGCTTAACCATGGCGCTAGATATTAGGTTTTATAACGACTTACATTTTGTTCTAACTGAGTTGCTGTGTCTGTCAGCTCGTGCATGTACGATGTGGCTACATCGGTATCATTGGCGGTTTTATTCGCAATATCGACAATGGTCGTCATGTTTTGGTTAATCGCTTCAGACACTGATGTTTGCTCTTCAGCAGCTGTGGCTATTTGTGCATTTTGTGACGTGATAGTGTTAACCGAAAGCAATACTTCATTGAGTGCTTTTTCGACTTCGCCCGCTTCATTAACACTGGTTGCACTGCCTGATTTGATTGACTGCATAATGTTATTTACAGTTGTTGTTCCTTGTTGTACTTGCTCAATCATCGCCTCTATTTCATGAGTGCTATCTTGCGTGCGTTTTGCTAGCGTTCGCACTTCATCAGCCACCACCGCAAAGCCACGACCCGCTTCACCAGCTCGGGCAGATTCAATTGCCGCATTTAGTGCTAGTAGGTTTGTTTGCTCGGCAATGTTTCTGATCACATCAAGCACACTACCAATTTGACTCGATTGTTGATTAAGCTGATCGACCGCATTCGCCCCTTCATCAACTTGTTTAGCAAGGCCGTTAATCACCTTTATGGCAATGAGCAACTGGTTGTTAGCCTGTTTGACTAAATGATCGGCATGCTCAGCAGCCGTTGAGGCCTCTTGCGCACTGCGTGCAACTTCCATTGACGCCGCCGACATTTCGTTTATTGCGGTTGCAACTTGTTCACTTTCTTCATGTTGGCGATTAATACCTACATGCATATTGGCAAGTAGCTCGTTGAGCCTATGTGACGCTTGATTCATCGATTGCGATGATTGGCGAATATCAATAACCATTTTACCAACGTCATCGGCAAAGCGGTTAAACGAACTGCCAAGCTTGCCGAGTTCATCGTCTCGTTTCACCATTAAACGTTGGGTTAAATCGCCATCACCTTGTGATATATCGTTCATTGCTAGTACGGTTGTGTGCAAAGGGCTAGTAATACTGCGCGATACCACCACTGCAATAGCTGCGGTAATTGCGACAGCAAATACAGAAGCGATGATGGTGTTTATAAAGGCATTATCGATACCTTCATTAACGCGTTGTTCTGTCGCTGCGACTTGTTGCTCAAGACCACTGATCCAAAAACCTGTTCCTAGCACCCAATTCCATTTTGGTACCAAAGCGGCATAGCCGAGCTTAGGATTCACACTGCCATTGGTATTTTTCCAAGAATACTGCACATAACCACCGCCGTTCTTTGCAGCATCAATCAGTTCTCGAATGAGATAAACCCCATTAGGATCTTTGAAATCATAAAGGTTTTTACCCTCAAGAGAGGTGTTAACCCCATGGGCAATGTTGACACCTTTTACATCATAAACAAACACATAGCCAGTATCGCCAGCATCATCAAAACGCAAATTACGTAAAATGCTTTTTGCTTGGTTTTGTAGTTGCTCAGTATTAGAGCCATCATCTTGTGCGATGAGGTTAGCAATCGAGCTCATAGCAATTTTTTGGTAATTGCTAACTTCAGACTTACGGTCGTTTTCCATTTGTGTAGCAAAACTTTCAACGGTTTGTGCACCACTGTGTTTTGATTGCACATAGTTGTAGAGTGTCAGCATAATTGCAATGAGTAGGGGGGGAAGTAGGGCTAGAAAGAGTACCCGTTGCTGTATTGATAGCGCCATTTATCGCTCCTAATAAAAATCCGCAGTACTAGTTTAGTACTTTTAAAAAGTTTTATTAGTCGACTTTATGGTTAGATCGATAGGCTATTGAAGCTGGTTTATGCGACCTGCTTATAAAAATACACTGTTGCATCAAATTCACCGGAGGAACTTTTCGCAAATCCAGGAATAGTGCCCGCTTCAATATAATCGAGTTTACGATACAAATATGAGGCAGTGTCACCTTGGCGGGTATCAAGTAATAGTAATTGAATACCTAAAATACGCGCGTCGGTCTCTAGGCTATTCATCAATTGTTTTGCAATTCCTTGGCCTTGATATTCGCTGTGCACCATGAGCTTTTCTACTTCACCGCGGTGAGCGCCATTAGCTTTGGCGCATAAAGAAAGCTGTACTGAACCAATCACCGTATCACCATCTAGGGCAAGGTAAAGCCTACGGTAAGGCGTTGCTAAATCTCTATCAACCCCTTGCCAGTAGTCGTGTGCTGACTGTAATGATAAAGGAGCAATAAAGCCAATTGATGCGCCACTGGCCACGCTATCAATTAGCAAATTATTGAGGGATTTCGACACCCCTTTTATAGAATGCACTGCTTTAATTTTCATTATTTATTCTTGTTGAAATGGATACACAGAACCTAAGTTAAGTAAGCTGGTTAGCTCATCAAGTGCCTGATAGCTTTCGGTTAAAAGCATCGGATCGGCAAAGTCGTCACTACTTAACGAGTCACGATAATGCTTATTCGCCCAATTTACTAGTTGGGTATATTTTTCTTCGCTGAATCGTACTGCCGGATTAACCGCTGCCAGTTCGTCCGAATTGAGTGCAACACGCAAGCGTAAACAAGCAGGGCCACCGCCATTTTGCATGCTTTGGCGCAAGTCAAAAAAGCGCACTTGCTGAACAGGGTTATCAGCCAAAATCATTTCTTGAATGTAATCGTGAACAGCTTGATTGCGCTGACACTCTTTAGGGGCAACCAGTATCATGCTGTCATCACTTAAGGTAATTAATTGGCTATTAAATAAATAGCTGCTTACAGCATCTGTAATGCTCACTTTATTGGTTGGCACTTCAATAATATGTAGCGGCTTGTTGCCAAGGTAGGCTTGTTTAATTTGTTTCAGCGTATCTGCTTGGTGCAAAAAGGCTTGTTCGTGGCATAAAAGTACATTGCCATTGGCCACAGCGATCACATCGTTATGAAAGACACCTTGATCTATCACATCAGGATTTTGTTGAATAAATAACTGATTTTCTGGCTTTAGCTGATGCAAACGGGCAACTGCTTGCGAAGCCTCAAGAGATTGTCTTGCAGGAAATTTAACAGGTTTTGGTAAGGCGCTATTAAAACTACTTGCCCCATAAACAAAGATCTCAAGCCCTGTATCTGCATGGCTGTCGCATAATCGATTATGATTTGCGGCGCCTTCATCACCAAAAAAGCCTTGATCAGGTAAATGCGTATGATGGCTAAAGTAACGCTCATCGTTAAACATGGCTTTTAATAATGCTGTAGTTGTAACGGGTTCTAGCGAGCGGTGAAACTTATTATTTAAGTTAGCAGCCGTAAAGTGTACTTTGCCATCAAGGGTATCGGCTGAAGGCGAGATAGTGCCAGCATTGGCTGTCCACATGGCCGATGCACTGTAACAAGCTCGCAGTAAAATGGGGTCGGCTTTAAATGCTTTTTCAATAATCTGGCTATCGGTGCCTGTAAAGCCCAGTCGTTTTAGTACGCTAATGTCGGGGCGAGCATGAGGTGCAAAGATACCTTGCTCTAGTCCTAACTCGTGCATCGCCTTCATTTTTTCAAGGCCTTGTAGTACAGCCTCTTTAGGGTTTGAATGTGAAGAGGCGTGACTTAGTGAAGCGACATTGCCATACGATAATCCCGCGTAATTATGGGTAGGCCCCACTAAGCCATCAAAATTAACTTCTACTGCGTGCATACTTAATCCATCATTATTGTGCGTGTATTTTAACCATACAGAAGTTATTTAGCTGAAGCTAGCTAACTCTAATTCTACATGACGCAAACTTTGTTGAAGGCGTTTCTGAGTGGCAATTAAATACGCTTTTTGTTTGTTCTGTTTAACTTGTTGCTGTCGTGCAGCTTTATATAACACACGCTTAGGAATGTGGTACTGCTCAGACGCTTCGGTGATTGTCAGTTGGTGCACCGAAATTTTTTTTAGCGCTTCAATAAATGCAGGATCATTATTTAACATAGCGACGCTCCAAATCAGCAACATTATGCGGATCGTTTGCTTCATGTATATGCCATGTGCTGATGTCTAATCGCCAAAGTAGATAAAGAGTGTGAAAGAAGTTAGTCACGTTAGTCTCCTTGTTAGTGCCAGTTCACACTCACTATTGGAAGATCTGTGCCAACCCTTTATTAAATTCAAATTCATTAAAAATCAATAGGTTAACTTGTGGTGGTTTGGGTGTCCCTAAAATCAGGCACTAAAATAGTGAAAGGCAAATGCAGTAATGCACTTTAATGATGCGTGCTTTTATTGTTGAACGAGGAAATACGCGATGTGAAATCGCTGCTACCTACTCGTATCTATTTCTCGTAGGAATGACTTTAATCATGAATAATTAACCACCACACAAAAGCAAAACCTTGACCGTAGGCGTGAAACTTGTTTCGCGCGCATAGGTAGTACCGGCTTTATGCCGCGACATGGCTAAGGTCGGTGCGATACGAGAATAAAACGCGATGTGAAATCGCTGCTACATGCTCGCATCTCGTATCTCGAAACTCGTACCTCGTAACTTTCCCTTCGTTACTCAAACCCCTCCAACACAAGCTTTCCGCGAGCTTTGTGAGATTCTAAAATCCCATGGGCTTTAATAAGGTTTGCTACGTTTATCTTACCTAAATGCTCACCTAATGTTGTTTTAATTGTGCCGTTATCAACCAAGGTGGCAAGCTCTGATAGAAGCTGATGCTGGGCAATCATATCCTCTGTTTGGAACATTGAGCGGGTATACATAAACTCCCAATGCAACGAAATACTTTTACGCTTTAACTTCAAAATATCAAAGCTTGCAGGGTCGTCGATCAGTGCCAATTTACCTTGTGGCTTGATCACTTCCATAATGCTATCAAGGTGTTGGTCGGTGTGCGTTAAGCTCACTACGTAATCAAATTCATTCAGGTCGGCCGCAAGACGTTGCTCGTTAAGGTTTTTGCTATGATCAAGCACATGATCAACACCTAAACCTTTAAGCCAGTTGGCGCTTTCTTCTCGTGCGGCGGTACCAACAACGGTTAAATTGGTAAGCTGTTTGGCAAGCTGCACTAAAATTGAGCCTACACCACCTGCGGCACCTATTACTAATACAGAGGCTGGCTTATTGTTTTGAGATTTTTCAATCTGTAAGCGGTCAAACAATAGCTCCCATGCCGTAATACTTGTTAAGGGCAGGGCGGCTGCTTCACTATTACTCAGGCTTGTTGGTGCAAGACCGACAATGCGTTCATCAACAAGTTGCAGCTCAGCATTACTGCCTTGGCGCGTTAAGTCGCCAGCATAAAACACACGGTCACCGACATTAAATAACGATACTTTGTCGCCAACAGCTTTAACCGTCCCCACGGCGTCCCAGCCAATAACTTTGTAGCCATTGTCTGGTGAAACATTAGCGCGAATTTTAGTATCTACAGGGTTTACTGAGATTGCTTCTACGGCGACAAGAATGTCGTGACCTGTCGCAACGGGATCAGGTAATTCAATCGCTTGTAATGATGAGTCAGATAACGTTGGGGTTGCTGTTGTGTATCCAATTGCTTTCATGATGGTGTCCGTATTGATGAGTTTTAAACACTATAGCGTATAGAATTATATTAAAAAGAGGTGTAATCCAAATTCACTTTCAAATAATTTTTGTTAATTAAGGTCACTATTTACTAAATCGAGTAACTCGATCAGTTGCAGTGCTTGTTGTTCGTTAATGCTCGGGAAGCGACAACGAATTTGCGACGGTATCTCAGCGGCTTGATCTTGCATCGCCTTGCCTTTGGCTTCGAGCTGCACGAGTCGTTTGCGTTTATCATGGCTATCCTTAGTGATTGACAACAATGCTTTATCGCTCATTTTTTTCAAAATTTGCGTCATCGCACCGCCATCTATGGCGGTTTTTTCAAGTAACTCAGCAATACTGATCTGATCTTTTTCCCACAGCGCCATCATAACTACGTACTGTGGGTAGGTTAAATCTAATTGATTGAGAGAATCTCGATACGCACGGGCAATCCCATTCGATGCCATATACAAGCGGTGGCATAGCTGGTTATCTAATTTTAGTTGTGGGTATTTCATGCACGATCCTCAAAATTCAACACGAGTATTTTAATTTGCATGCAAAGTATTTGCAATCCCGAAAAAGCTGATCTAATATATTTTGTATGCAAAATATATTTTCACTCAATTAGGAGAGTAATCATGAAAGAACTACAAAGCGTCGCATACACAGCAAAAGCAACAGCAACAGGTGGCCGTGAAGGCACAGCAAAATCAGACGATGGTCGTTTAGATGTGGCACTATCAACTCCTAAAGGGTTAGGTGGTGATGATGGTCAAGGTACAAACCCTGAGCAGTTATTTGCAGCTGGTTACGCGGCTTGTTTTATTGGCGCATTAAAGCTAGTGGCAGGCCAAGCAAAAATTAAATTACCAGCAGATACCCACATTAATTCTGAAGTATCAATTGGTCCTATCGAAGGTGGTTTTGGTATTGCAGTTAAGCTTGCGGTATCGGTAGGTGATCTTGATAAAGACACCGCTCTTGCATTGGTTAATAAAGCGCACGAAGTATGCCCATACTCAAACGCAACACGCGGTAACATTGCTGTAGAGTTATCAGTGATCTAATCGCTATTTACCAAAATAGGCCGTGCTTTATGCACGGCTTTTTTGTTTTTCAGCAATCGATTTTGCTAAATCGCCTGAACCAGCAAGTGCTGATACTAGACCTTCGCGTGGTTCACTAAATTGTATTGGCTTTATCTTACTTGCTCGGGCTGCATCGAATACCGGTATTTGGCTCATTGCGTATTCCGACAATGCGGTAATGGTTAATGATGGGTTTACCCCTAAATTTCCGGGTATGATTGAGCCGTCAATAACACGTAGGTTTTGATAGCCGAACACTTCACCTGAGCTATCAACAACGCCGTTAGAGGCATCAGTGCCCATGGCGACTCCACTCATTATATGCGCCGTCATTGGGGCACCAAAGAGCACTTCAGTTAAGGCTGAACCGGGCACGCCACCGAGTTTTTCGGCGTAGAGTTTGGTTGCTTCTTCTGCTTTTGGAAAACTAACGCTAAGCGGCGTGTCATTGTCTTTTTGCACCGCAGTAATGCTGTTCTTAAATAACCGATACCACTTGCGTCGCCATTCAAGGTGAATAAACGCCTCGGATTTTTGCATCACCAAAAATACAATTGAGCTGCGGGCTTTGCCTTTTGGCCGCAATACTTTAGCTGTTTTTATTGGATGGCGCAGTGTATTCACTAAAAACTTAGCAATACGCTTGAGGCCTTTGCCTGTCACCATAGGAACGTAAGGTAAATATAGCCATGTGCCATCAGCGCCTTCTCTAAACCGGCAAATTTCAATGTTGGTGTCTTTGTCGACCGAAATAAATGAGCTGATCGCAACGCCATCATCAACTTTTTTAGTGGTATTGTTCGCGGTGGTGAGGGTTTCTGAGTTAGTGCGAATTTGCTGGCCTAGCCAAGCTGAAATATTGGGCAGTGTTTTGTCTTTATCGCGCATTTTTAAAAGCAAAGGCACGGTGCCCATGACCCCTGCGCTTAGCACGACGCCCCGTGTTGTCAGCGTATAAATATGGCTATTGCGATGGCTGGTATCTTTAATTTTAATTTTGTATCCGGCGCTGCCATCTGCATTAAGCGGGATGATTTTGATTACTTCAGAGCTAGGTCTTATTTCTACACCGTTGCGTTCGGCAAAGTACAGGTAATTTTTCATTAAAGTATTTTTGGCATTATGGCGACAACCAATCATGCAGCTACCACAGTAATGGCAGGTATTTCGCCTCGGACCATCGCCATTAAAGTATGGGTCGGGTAGCTCTTTTTTATAGGCTTCGCCGGGTTTTGCAAAAAGCACCCCGGTGTTCACGGTTTTGAATGAGTCGCCTTGCCCCATCTGATCAGCAATGTCTTTTAGTGTGTGATCGGCAACATTGGTATAGGTATTTTTGGCGCTACCTAACATGCGCTGTGCAAGGCCATAGTAGGGCATGAGGCTGTCTTTCCAGTCTGATTTTATCCGTGTCCAAGCAGGAGATTGAAAGACTTCATCATCAGGAATAAGGTGCACATTGGCATAAATTTGTGAGCCACCGCCAACACCAACGCCATGTAACACTGCGACTTTGCTGGTAAACGAAAATTGAATGCAGCCTTTAAGGCCAATTTCTGGCTGCCACATATAGTTTTTGATATCTAGGTTGGTCTTTGGAAACTCTTTATCTTCGCGGCGAAGACCTTTTTCAAGTACTAAAACCCGGTTACCTTTTTCGCTTAGGCGAAGCGCACTCACAGAGCCACCAAATCCCGAGCCTATAATAATTTGGTCAAAATCAAATGTGTGTTGCTGCATTGTTTTCGCCTATTGGTGTTTATTATTAATTTAGCTGATTATTAACTTACTTTTTAATTATTAGAAATCATACTTTTTTTATATTTATCCTAATGAAACCAGTCAAATGGTCTAAACTAAAGGTGATTTATAATAGTAGCAGGAAGAATCAATGCGGCAGTTAGCGTTAGCGAAAAAGTTGTTATGGCTTACAGTTGGAAGCATTTTCATAACCGTTTTTGTTTTATCAAGTGTTTTATGGTGGCAATTATCGAGCAGTAACCAAGATTTAGCTGCGCAATCAGAAAAGCTGATTGTCGCCGAAGTTGAAGAAAAGCTAGCCTCAAATGCCGTAGCGTATGGTGAACAAGTTGCAGGTTTCATAAACGAAGCCTATCGAGTACCTTACTCATTTGCAGCAATCTTAGGGGATCACGATGCAGCAGGCACCTTAACTCGAGATGCGGTGGTTGAGTTAAATCGCTCTTTGCTACAAAAAAATACTATTCTTTCATCTATTTATTCGCAATTTGAAGCAAATGCGTTTGATGGCCGAGATGCTAATTTTATTAGTGGATATGATCACTCAGTTGCTGGTGTAGGTACTTTAGAAATCTACTTTACTCGTAATAGAGATGGCAGCATAGAACAGCAGGCAGTTGACGATGCGGCTGAAAAATATGTGGATACGCTCAATGAATTTGGTCAGCGTGAAGCTGAGTGGTACTTGTGTGTAAAAGACACCAAAGTGCCATGTATTATGGAACCCTACTTATACGAAATCACCCCTGGTTATTCTGAAATGATGACCTCTTTAACTGTGCCCATTCTTCGTGATAACGAATTTATTGGTGTTGCCGGGGTTGATTTAACATTGCCTGTATTTCAAAGCATGACCGAGCAACTCTCAAAAGAATTGTATAACGGCAAAGCTCGCGTCACTTTATTAAGCTCACTCGATTTAGTGGTTGGTAGCAGCCATTACAAAGATAAGCTTGGCAGACCGTTAAAAGAGGCGGTGGCTAAAAGCACTTTAGACAATTACGTAAAAGCGAAAAAGCAAAGTGGTGTATTTAAAGTCGGTGATGAGTATTTAGTTAACTACCCAATTACCATAAAGCTTGCAAAAACACAGTGGAACTTACTGATTGAAGTACCCGCCGAGCTTGCCCTTGAAGGGCCTCAAGCGCTAGCAAATAGCATGAGTGAAAATGCCAATACACTAGGTGGTTTGATTTTGGTGACGGGTATTATTATTGCTGGTGCAGCCTTTGTGATCATGACCTTAGTGATCCGTACAATTGTGGCACCATTACAGCAGATTCAAAAGCGCGTTGATAACCTTGCTAGTGCTGAAGGTGACTTAACTCAGACCTTACATGTTGATACCCACGCTGAGCTAATCGCATTAGCAACTGGCTTTAACGCGTTTCTTGCTAAATTGCGCGATTTAATTGGTGAGCTTAAGAATGTATCAACGCAAACCAAAGAGCAGGCTCACCTAGCGACTAGTGTTGCTGTTGATACTAAGCACAACGTTCAAGCTCAATTCCAAGAAATTGAGAGCGTAGTGACCGCTATGAACGAAATGAGCGCAACAGCCCTTGAAGTTGCAAGAGCCTCAGAGCAGTCAGCGCAACAAGCCGATGAAATAAATGGTTTAGTTGTTAGCAGTGAATCGAGCTTGTCGTCTGCGGTTACCCAAGTTAAAACCATGTCGGACGAAATTAAAGAGGCTAATCAAGCGGTCGAAAAAGTTGCGGCACGCAGTAACGACATTACACAAATTTTAGACGTGATCCGAACGATTGCAGAGCAAACAAACTTACTTGCACTGAATGCGGCAATTGAAGCAGCAAGGGCTGGTGAACAAGGTCGTGGCTTTGCGGTGGTGGCTGATGAAGTAAGGGCCCTTGCTTCAAAAACGCGTTCATCAACCGATGACATCAGTGGTTTAATTGACAGCTTACAGCTAGAAGTAGGTAATGCGTCTAAGGTTATTGAACAAGGTGTTGTGCGTGCACAGACCGCGGTAGATGAAACCTCAGTTGCATTTGATGCATTACACGAAGTTGTAGTTAAAGTAGACGAAATCACGCAACAAATTACCCACATTGCAACGGCTGCAGAAGAGCAAAGCTCGGTCACAGAAGAAATAAACCGCAACCTGACGTTAATTTCAGATGCCGCATCACAACTCGCTGAGCTATCTACCCAAGCCGGTGATGGTAGCCAAACTCTTAATGCACTTGTTGCACAACAAGATGATGAGTTGAATAAGTTAAAAACGAAATAGAGAGGGAGCTATAAGTTCTAGTTGCGAGATAAGAGATACGAGAAAAACGCGATGTGAAATCGCTGCTACAAGCTCGCATCTTGTATCTATTTATCGTAAGAATGACTTTAGTCATGAATGATTAATCACCACACAAAAGTAAACCTTGGCCGTAGGCGTGAAACGTGTTTCGTGCGCCAAGCAAGCGTGACGCCTACAGGTCGCAGCGGCTTTATGCCGCGACGAAGGGTAAAAATATCGTTATGCGATGAAGTAATCGAATCTGAAATCGATTAAGGGTGGTTATACATCGCTCGTAATTGTTAGATATTTATTTTTACCAAAAGTAACGTAATAAATGGGTAAAAATAGACCCGATAGTAAGTTACTGCTCATAGTGTTCGAAACAGTTACTTTATTTGATTGAATATCTTTGACAGAAAGTTTAGGGCTAGAGCACCAATCAATGGAGAACCAGATAAATCTAGCGTCGTCAGGTATTGTGTAGTTGGTTAAAGAGTTGGGTTTGATTTTTCCGATCTTTTTAGAATCGGCCCATAAAGTGTAATCTCTAATTTTATCATGATGTTGTTTTGGTCTGGTTACTTCAACTTCCATTTGAACCTCACTAGGATAGTAATTCCATTAAACTTAACGGGCTTATAGCTCGTTTTCTTCCATATTCAGTGTATTTTTATCAGAGCCGTTAATTAATTACTAGTCGTATAGTGCAAAGAAACTTAAGCTCATGCTCGCACCTCGCACCTCGCACCTCGCACCTCGCACCTCGTTTCTATCTCTCGTAGGAATGACTTTAGTCATGAATAATTAACCACCACTCAAAAGTTAAACCCTTGGACGTAGGCGTGAAACGTGTTTCGCGCGCCAAGCAAGCGTGACGCCTCAGGTAGCAGCGGCTTTATACCGCGACATGGGTGAGGTAAGAGCATACGAGAATAAAACGCGATGTAAAATCGCTGCTACATGCTCGCCCCTCGCATCTCGTCCTCGCATCTCGTATCTTTACTCTCGTACCTCGCAACTTTACTCTCGTAACTCATTCTAACTACACTGCGCTTGATTACGGCCTTGGTTTTTGGCTTGATACAATGCTTTATCGGCGCGTTTTAACATCGATTCTATATGCTGATCACTTGCTTGTAAGGTGCTAACACCAATACTCACGGTGAATTTAACGTGTTTGTTGTCGGCGATGATGTCTTGCTGTTCGATATCGGCTCTGATCTTTTCTGCGATAGCAAAGGCTGTGTGGTTATTTGCCATAGGTAAAAATAAGACAAATTCTTCACCACCAATGCGTCCCGCAATATCTGATGCTCTGCTATGTTGGGTGAGTTTATGTGCTGTGGTTCGTATTACTTCATCGCCAGTTGCGTGGCCATATTTGTCGTTTATAGCTTTAAATTGGTCTAAGTCTAACAGTAACAGGGAGCAGGTACCTTGAGCGTCACGATATTTTGCAAACTGCTGATTAACCTTTTCGAAAAAGCCACGGCGATTATAAAGTTGTGTTAAATGATCTGTCACTGATAAGGCTAATGCTTCATGCTTAGCACGTTCTAGCTCATAGGTTCTTTCTTCTACTTTTTGTTCGAGCATGGTGGTCAGCTTTTGTTGTTCTTTCTTGCGCTGAATAAACACAGCTTGAATAAGCAATACCGCTGAAAGAGTAAATAAAAAGAAAAACTGCATGGTCACTTCAGCTGTTTTAGGGTGATGATAATAAAAATACCCCCATCCTTGATTACTTCCTACCCAAGCTGCAAAAAATACCAACATATTCATGCAGCTGGTGGCGGTTGGTGATAACCGCGTGGCTGCATAAAGCAGCGGAAACAACAGTAATGCAGGTTGTAAAAATGGTAATGTCATGGCTGTGTATGCGGGGCCAAAAATAAAATAACACAACAAAACCACGGTCAAAGTAAGCAACAAAAGTTTAGAAAATTCACTATGGGTGACCGGGTGCGGCCAATTTCGCCATAAAAAGTAAAGGGCAGGGGTGAATACAATCGCCGCTAAGGCATTGCTAATACTCCAATTTAATATGCCTACATACAAGCCATTAAACCACTCGATACCAACTAGTGAGTATATGCCCACACCGAAAAGTGCAGAAATCACGCCAATCGCAATGCAAGCAACAATAAACACTCTGGCTAAACTGGTGACGCTTGTCAGCAGTGTGTGTTGTTTAAGTTTTCGGTTAATTAGCCAAAATGCTGTTAAAGCAGCGAGAGTATTACCTGTGGTTGTTGCGGCATTTATTGCTATGTGTTTAAACGTGAATGGATTTAAGTCGCTAAGATAAAAGTAACAAAGCACAACTAAACAGGTGCCTGATGCAACGCCCAACCAGGCTTTACGACCAAATAACATCAAGCCTGCTAATGCGACTCCTGCTGGTGGCCATACCGCCAGTGTTTTTAACACTTGCATAGTAAACAAGCCAAACAGCAGATAAACAGAGCAAACAATGATATTAAATTGCCAAGGCTTGAGCTGTGTGTTCATACATCCCTTTATGTGCTTATGTGAGAAAGCCACCGACTGGCGAGTTAGCATTAATCAAACTACTAATAAATTAGTATATTAGTAGTTAGGAATTAGGCAAATTCAGTTAATTTAAAAGTAGTTTTTATAACACTGTCTGCTATTCATACAATTTATTAGACTAATAGTTAATGTGCTTGAAAAAAAACCTTTAGCTTACTTTTTCAAAGCGTTTTTTATAAATAAAGCTATTTATATCAATGTATTAAATTAATTTTCGGATGCTCTCAGTTTATTAAAAACACCTATTTTATAAATTCATACCCTACCTTTTGCCTAATCGTGTTTTACGTCAGGCTGCTTTACCCTAACTGCATAATAAAAACTCACACAATTTTTCAAGATAGGTAGTAGGAGAACTTATGAATAAGAAGCAACAAAGCTATCAAGATCTTCATAAACCCAGCAGTGAATTTTCGAGTCGTGACGAATACCTTGAACACGAATTACAAATTATGCAGCCTAAGCGTTGGCGTCCAAATTTACCATTTCGTGACTATCGATTTGAATTAGAAGACTCTATCCCTGCCATGGCAGGGACCATAGGCAAGGTGGTCATGGTGGGTGCAATTGCTGCAACATTTGCAGCGCCACTGGGCTTAGGCGAAGGTTTTATTTTAGAAAACGTGCGTTATGAGCTGTTAATTGTATCGATCTTCATTTTATTATTTTCGGGCTTCTTTTTACCAACAGCAAACTTAGCGGGTACGCATGGGCCGCTTATTCCTTTGATCCCGATAGTGGTGGCAGCGGGTGGTCACCCAATGGCTTTTGGTTTGCTGATAGGGGCGTTTGGCTTATTACTGGCGCTTAGTAAAGGCGGGAGTTTACTGGCGGGGTTAACCAGCCGAGGCGTGTGTGGCGGTTTACTGCTTTACCTTGGCTTTATTGGTACGATTTCACAGGTTAAAAAGCTTTTCGCATGGGCTGAAGGCATTGATATGACCCATATCGCTTTCATTGTGATTTTGTCGACTATCGTGTTGTACGCCTTACTTGAGCACTACAAAAAACGTTGGTTAGCCGTGCCATTAAGTTGCTTGCTTGGCGGTTTAATTGCATTTTTACTGGGGGCGCCGTTTGAGTTTAAAACAGCACCGGGTTTACCAAATATGAACCCAATGTATTGGTGGGGTGAAAATACCGGTTGGATGCTGGGATTACCAACCCTAGAGAGCTTTGTAGTGGTCTTGCCATTCGCGGTGCTTGCGGTTGCCATGTGGTCACCTGACTTTTTAGGACATCAAGTATTCCAAAAAATTAGTTACCCAGAACGCACTGAAAAAGTACAAATGAACATTGACGATACCATGTTTAGTGCTTCAATCCGCCAGACATTTGGTTCATTGTTAGGCGGCTCTAACTTTACCTCGTCATGGGGAACCTACATCGTGCCAGCAGCTATCGCTAAACGCCCAATTCCTGCGGGAGCGGTGTTAACAGCATTATTTTGTATCATTGCCAGTATTTGGGGCTACCCAATGGATTTAGCTATTTGGCAACCTGTGTTATGCGTCGCGCTAATAGTTGGTGTGTTTATCCCACTTCTTGAAGCTGGCATGGAAATGACCCGTGAAGGTAAAACTACGCAATCAGCTGCTATTGTGGTGTTTTCCTCGACCTTAGTGAACCCTGCATTTGGTTGGTCATTAACTATGTTGCTCGACAATTTGGGCTTAATTGGTTGTAAAGAGCGAAGCTCTGAGCTGTCTCCAATGAGCCGCTGGATTATTCCATTAGTGATGTTTGTTATCTTAACAAGCGTGATGGCAATAGTGGGGATGCTGCCAGGTATTCCGGCTTTAATGTCAGACTTTAGACATTGATATGTGAGGGTAAGGTGATAAACGCCTTACCCTTTAGTAATTTTTTATGAGTGTGAACATCATACCAATAAGCTGCTCAGTCATCGGTTTCGACATTGGCCTGTGTAAATAACTTCTTAAGCCAGTAAATTGTATCTGAAATAAACGAGCATATTCTAGCGGACTATGAGTGTTGGGTAGTTCACCACGCTGTTGTGCAATATCAAATAGAGTCGATAAGTCGTGTTCAAACTGCTGCAAAAGGTCATCGGTTAACGTTTTAAGTTTAGGCTGAGTGTGATCGAATTCTGTACTTGCTTTGATTAACATACATACTTCACATCCATCTTCAGCACTTTCAAGTACCGTAACAACAAATGCATGTAAGCCATCAAGCACTGTTTCGCTATTCTCAATATGGCTCGCTAGCAACAGCTTAAGTTGCGTAGCATAGACTTTTAAAGACTCTGAATATAAACCTTCTTTTGAACCAAACGCTGAATAAATACTGCCTGGGCGCATATCAACGACCGTTTGGAGATCACGGGTAGATGTTGTAGAAAAACCCTTTTTCCAAAATAGCATTTGTGCCTTCGTGATTACTTCATCGCGATTGAATTTAACTTTATTGACCATGACGAATACCAAAATTGAGCAGTTGTTCAATTTTAACTTGAACAACTGCTCAAAAACAACTAGGCTAATCATAAATCTTAGTCAGACACGATAGGAGATAACATGAAAAACTTTGAACTCTACACAAAAGAAACCGCGCCAGAGGGCTCAAAAGCACTTATCGATAACTCAGTATCAGCCTTTGGTATGTTGCCAAATTTACATGCCGTGATGGCAGAGGCACCTACATTACTTGAAGGTTACCAAGTGCTTCATGAGTTATTTCAAAAAACATCGTTTAATGCTCAAGAGCTGACAGTTGTTTGGCAAACAATTAATGTTGAACATAATTGTCATTATTGTGTACCTGCACATAGTGCAATCGCTGCGAGTATGAAGGTTGATCAAGAGATTGTTGATGCGTTAGTTAATAAAACTCCACTTGCTGATCCCAAGTTAGAAACTTTAAGAAATACAACCTTAGCAATGACGCGAAACCGAGGTGTAATTGACGAAAGTGAGTTAGAAGAGTTTTACAGTGCGGGTTATGGAAATCAGCAATTATTAGAAATTGTTCTAGGTTTAGCACAAAAAGTGATGAGTAATTATACGAACCATTTAGCTGATACGCCTGTTGATCAGCCGTTTAAAAAATTTATTAAGTAATAAATAAAGCACGGCTATATACCCAAACCACCTCAAGGTGCGAGTTTCTGCATCTTGAGGAGGTTTGGGCATAGCTTACTTAAACTTAACCGTTTTTTCGCTGCGGGTGTAAGCTCGGGTATCGGGTTTTGTCCATTGACCTTTTTTAAGGTAAGAGGTCGACACTACAAAGCTGTTATCTTTAAACTCGCTCGTCGATTTGACTTTAGTGATCCCATCTTTGTTACCCGTTACATTTTCATAAGCAACAAACTGAGTAGGGCTAAGTACATTCATAGTGCCTTGGGTGTAAAACCCAGCTGTAGTGAAGTAATAAAACACCAAAGACTGCTTTTTATTGTCCCAAAAAATCATCGACTCACCACCATATTCACCTTCATTGATAGAGTGAATGGTTTTAATAGCCGTGCCATTGAGCGCGCGTTGCCAGGTACTCACATCTTGCACCGCAGGTTTACCTGCTGCGACATTAAAGTCTGACTGCCACGTGCCTAAGTAAGGTTCAAACACTTTTAGCTTGTCATCAAGTTGTTGCTCTGCTGCCATAACAGAAAGCGAACACAGGCAGATTGATAGTAAAAGTGATTTTAGGTATGCCATAATAGCGCCCCGATAAAATTAATTTGTTTTGCACAGTATAGGTGATACTTCGTTGATTAAGAAAACATTAATTACATTTTCATTGTTGTTTTTAGCGCTGCTATGGCTGACATCATGGCAACTTAATATTACCTACTTTATTGCAGGCACTTACAGTGTAGCGAGCTTAATAAGCTTTTTGGTGTATGGCTGGGATAAACGTTTAGCAATGCAACATGGCGAGCATGTTATAAGAGTACCTGAGCGTACACTGCATATTTTAGGGTTAATCGGCGGTTGGCCAGGTTCATTCATTGCGCAGCAATGGTTGAGACACAAATCTAAAAAACGCAGTTTTATTGCCGTACTCTGGTTAACAGTTATTGTTAATTGTAGTGCGATATGGTCGCTGTATTATTTTAAGTTAATTTAAAAGAAGCTCAAAAAAGGAAAGCAGTCGCTTTCCTTTTTTGTTAAAACCACTTATTGAGCAGCTTGAATTGATTCAATGCTATCAAGTTCAATTGTTAGAATTGTTTTCTTATCAACAACAACCCATTTGCGGTAAGTTAAGTAACCTGGCTTGGTTACTTCAATGTCGTACTTACCTTCATCAAGTTCAATACCATCTTCATAAACAGGTTTAATATTCATAATACGAACGCGCGCATCAGCAGGTGTTGTGACTACCGTTAATGAAATAACCGATTCATCTACAACCACTTCAGGCGTTACTTCTGCAATAGGCTCAGGTTGTGGCTCAACATCATGGGTTGATGAACAGCCTGCTAAAACCAATAAGGCAAATAATGCGCTTAACTTTTTCATAAATACTCCATTTAATAGTTCACAATAAACGAAACCGCTTATAGTTTGAAAACTCATGAAGAATCAAGGAATAACAATAGAGGTGGGGAGCTATTATTCGTCTTCCGTGACTTTCATATTTATCATCAATAATAAATTTTTAGCTATTTTAGTATGTATCCTAATAAGGTTCAAATTATAGTTTCATTAATGTTATTAATTAATGATTTTTACCTATTATGTTTGTTGTGGTTTTGAAAGTAATGTTTATTGGTTCTCATCATTATTCTCTTTATCAAAAGCTATGCTGAAGTTACCCTGTCGAGTTAGATTGAAAATCGCACGTTGCCAATTTTCTGGTTGATTTTGTATTGCAGAATCAAACAGTGTTTTAAATAAATCAATAATGTGGTCAGAAACGGCAATAGGGTGCTGTGTTTCATCGGCCTCTTTTTCATAAAAGGCTTGGCATGTAATGACTTCATCGTGCTGGCAATCTATAACTAACATCGCTTTCGACCAGTCACCGTTAATTTGTTGATAGAGATATTGACCAAGTTGCTGTGGTATTTGTGAGTTGGTTGTCATGTGCTGTCCTTAGCGTTGTTGCTATAAAGTGCCGTTTTCGTATTTATTGGCAAGCTCTTTCCATTTGTCAAAAAATCCACCATGAAAGAAATAGCTATCAGAGATATTCAATATTTGATAATTTGTTGTCTCATGGCCTTTCCGTGAATAGTTTGATAGGCTATATCCTTGATCGCCTCGTTCATTTAGCCTCCCTATTAGTCTTGTGATACCGATATCTTCACCTTCCACGAGGTCATCAATACTTATTGTGCCATGAGGTAATCCACCTGCGTTCGGCATTTTGGTGAAAAACTCAAATTTTTTAACAAACCAAGGTAAAATTGATAGTGGTGCATCAAATTGCCTAGTAGCTAAAAACGGGGCTTGACCTTTTGGTGAAATAATCCAATGAAGGATAACTGATAAGTATCCGTTTTGATTGTAAAAGGAGTGATAACGGCCAGGGTAATTTAATGAATCTTCAATTGTAATTAGATGTTTTATCCCTTTTGGTGGATTCTCTGGGTCTTTTATTTCTTTTAGTGAGGGGAAAAATTGTTTAGTCATTTAAATGCCTCCTTTAATGGGAGTGGTAACAGGTGTGATTGTGATAGCATCACCAAACTGTTCTAAGTTGATCAGCTTTCTCTCAAAATTAAATGTTTCAACTGCACAATAGTCTGCTCCTTTGAATAAACTGTTTAACTAACGGAATTCCTCTGTATTAGTTTTAGTTATATTGCCAACATCTATGTTGTTAAAGAGCGGTTACTGTCGTTTATTAATTTGGGTCTGTTGGTGGTGTTACATCAATTAACCATGCTGGAATGTAGCCATTTTCAACTGTGAGCTTATAGCCTTTTACGTCTTTAGCGATGATGGCTAAGGCTGTTAAAGCTAATGGGATGGCACCTTCGTTTGCACCTTCGTGGTCTTCGTTGTCGTAATATTCTTTATGGGCCAGCAAGGCTTTTTCCATGGCCTGGTTATATTCTTGCTCTCCGTTATCAGTGAATATGGCGGTGATCACCGGGATAAGTGGCCATTCCAAGCGACTAACATATAAGTAAATTTCATCATCGGCATAATCATCTGGGTTACAGGTAAGGTATGCTTGCTCAATTAAGTTGGCTAAATCGGCGCTAGGGTTAAATAAGCCTTTTAGTAAATCAGATAATGCATAATCAAATGGGGTGCGCTGTTCACTTAGCCTTGCTTGTTTAAATACATCGTTGTCGACAGTAATCAGGTAGTTAATAGCTTCGTTATTACGAGCAATGATGCTGCTATAAAATGCAAGTAACCAGTTATTGTGTTTAGTGCCATAGTCGTCTTTTTTTCCAATCACTTCTATATATTCATCATCGTAAAAGAAAGGGAAAGGTTGGCCGTCATGGGCATTGCTTTGAAATATGCCATGACCTAATTGCGAAGCGCGAATAACATATAGCCAAGCATGGTAGCTATTGGGATTTTGAATCGCTTCCATGGGGAATGAGTCAATGATATTACGGGTAAACTGTGTATAGAGTCCTAAGCTAGGATTCTTTTGAATACGGGGTATATTTTTATCTTCGTG
The DNA here is from genome assembly GCF_016464105.1 of Pseudoalteromonas sp. bablab_jr010. Classification (NCBI taxonomy): domain Bacteria; kingdom Pseudomonadati; phylum Pseudomonadota; class Gammaproteobacteria; order Alteromonadales; family Pseudoalteromonadaceae; genus Pseudoalteromonas; species Pseudoalteromonas sp. bablab_jr010. The sequence continues at coordinate 21,670 of NZ_JACDWV010000184.1, forward strand.
CTTTTTATAGCGCTCTACCATATGGTCATAACTAACTTGTGAAAAGCTGTAATGGCTCTCAATCATTTTATTAGTTCCTTAAAATCCTATGTCAAAAATCGATACATCAATAACTTCGATAAGCCCAGCGTCATAGGCTTTTGATACATGATTACTATTAACGGCAACAAAGCATGGGTTTCATGCTTTGCTGCCAACATCCATGTTGTTAAAGAGCGGTTACTGTCGTTTATTAATTTGGCTCTGTTGGTGGTGTTACATCAATTAGCCATGCTGGAATGTAGCCATTTTCAACTGTGAGCTTGTAGCCTTTGACGTCTTTAGCGATGATGGCTAGGGCAATAAGGGGGATAGCTAAACCTCCTCGTCTACTACCTATACGCTCTTCGTCACTGTAATATTCTTTATGCGCCAGCAAGGCTTTTTCCATGGCTTGATTATATTCTTGCTCACCGTTATCAGTGAATATGGCGGTGAACACCGGGATAAGCGGCCATTCTAAACGACTTACATAGAGGTATGCTTCATCATCAACGTAATCATCTGGGTTACAGGTGATATAGGCTTGCTCGATTAAAGGGGCTAAATCAGCACTTGGGTTAAATAACCCTTTAAGTAAGTCAGACAGTGCATAATCAAAGGGTCTCAGTTGATTACCATAATTAGCTGTTTTAAACACATCGTTATCGATAGCCGTTAAGTAAGCGATAGCATCATGGTTACGGGCGATAATACTGCTGTACAAAGCAAGGAGCCACACTGGGTGCTCAGCATGTTCAGGATCGCGTTTACCAGTCACTTCTAAATACTCATCATCGTAAAAAAAAGGGAAAGGTTGGCCGTCATGGGCATTGCTTTGGAAAATACCATGTCCTAATTGCGAAGCGCGAATAACATAGAGCCAAGCATGGTAGCTATTGGG
>NZ_JACDWV010000185.1:0-395 GCF_016464105.1 Pseudoalteromonas sp. bablab_jr010
CACGGAGTGATTCATGACTGGGGTGAAGTCGTAACAAGGTAGCCCTAGGGGAACCTGGGGCTGGATCACCTCCTTATACGATTTAGAACTTATTTGTTCGTAGTGTCCACACAGATGATTGTTAGTTAGCTAAACCACTTTAGTTTAACTAATTAATATGCTCTTTAAAAATTTGGAAAGCTGATATTAAAATTCTTATAGATAACATTATTATTTATAAAGAGTTTTCAAAAGTAAAAAATATGCCATTAATCGAAAGATTAATTGGTATCTACTTTAGTATTCTCATCATTATTTGATGAATTAACTTCTGGCGAAGTTAACAGCTGTCACTAACAAAGACCCGTTTGGGTTGTATGGTTAAGTGACTAAGCGTACACGGTGGATGCCTTGGC
>NZ_JACDWV010000021.1:0-1955 GCF_016464105.1 Pseudoalteromonas sp. bablab_jr010
TTCTTTTTTGACGCTTCGTTGGACACCGCTAGTCGAGCTTTTGACTCGGCTAGTCTTACGATTGCCTCCACGTCCACTATCTGCCTGAGTTATTAGAACTCCATCGCCAGACAACACCGTTCCAGTGTCTAATATTAGGTTAATTGCCCGTTTCTTTATGACCTTTGATGCATTGTTATCTGCATTGTCAGTATTGCCACAGTTACCGCACACAAATAGCTCTTGTGATTTACGGTTGTCGGGGTGAGTGTGATCGCATTCAGCGCACTCCTGACTGGTATGCGGGGCGGGTATTTTGAAGACGGCTTTTCCTGCTTGGTAGGCCTTGTATTTGGTGTAAATCTCTATGATGTGCCAGCCAACGTTTAAAATAGACTTGTTTAGCCCAGCCTTTTGTTTGGTTTTGTTTGACACATACCGACCTTGTTCATCCTGCTTCGCCTTTGGCTTGCGCGTCATGCTTGAGGTTCGTAAAGCCTCGAACACTATAACCTTAGCCTTGCTTTCGATTAACGAACGACTTGTTTTATGTGCAAAATCGTTTCGAATATTCGCCTTTTTAGCATGGTGCGTAGCAATGCGATGTTTGGTTTTGTTTCTTCGGCTAGAGCCTTTTTTCTGGCGTGATAACTTGCGTTGAAGTCGCTTGATATAGCGGTCAGCTTTGGTCATGTTCGATTTCTGGTTTTCGCAGAAATCGAACGTTATAGAGCCTGCGTGAACAGGAATTGCCACGCCACGATCTACACCAATAGTATGTTCTTCCAGATATTTTTTGGTTGAACCCTGCAAGAATTCCAAATGTTCAGCATTGCTAGGAAGTTCTTCTTCGCTATTGCCGTCTTCATAACAGAAAGATACATAATATTGACCACGCTCTTTGCGCACATATAGCGAGTTTGGGCTCTCGAACTTGCCATGCGCTTTAAAGGATAAGTAACCAATATTATTAGTCTTCGTGCCGATAAATAGTCGTAAGTTTCCATCTTCGCAACGTTCGAAGCTGAACACCTCACGAGTAAGATAGATGCTACCTCGGTCAGTTTTAGGTTTGCGCTTAGGTCGCCCACACACGCCTTTCATGAATTTTTGGTAAGTCTGATACCAGTTAACCGCACTGTTTCGGATAATCTGACTAGGGCATCGAGATAGCCAAGGGGTTAACTCCTTCGACTTGAATTGTGATGTTTTCTGGTCAATTGGGGCATAAGTGCCCGTTGGGTAGTATTTACGTGCAAAGGTGCGGTAATACTTTTCTTCGTCAACTTTGGCATTCCAAATACTGCGTGCGCAACCCATCCACTGGCTTAAAACCAGTTTTTGATATGATGTTGGGTTAGCACGTAGCTTAATGCCAGTTAGCATGCTCTTTCCGTCGGTTGTCAATTGCGGTAACTATTATTACACTTAGCGTTAAATTGTCAATCTAGTCTATAAGTAAAATGTACGAATGGAGAACAGGCAGAAGCTGCCTATTTAAAAACAATGCTCACCTAGTATTTGTTACAAAATACCGAAGAGACGTTTTCACTAAAGAGATGTTAGATAGAACCAAAGAGATAATGGAGGAAACCTGTAAGCAAATGGATTGCGAGCTTTTAGAGTTTGGTGGAGAACATGACCACGTTCACTTAATGGTGTCTATTCACCCCAAAGTTGCTGTATCGAATTTGGTTGGCAAATTAAAAGGGAAGTCGTCATATATACTAAGGCGTGAGTATTGGAATCGGATTAAGACGATGCTTTGGGGAAATCACTTTTGGTCGCCTAGTTATTGTGTCGTGTCATGCGGCGGCGCGAGTTTGGATGTAATTAAGCAGTACATTGAAAATCAAAACACACCGCCAAGTGAAAGAGCCGTAAAAACTTCACGCGCTTTAAGTCAGAAAAAAGACTAGTTACCTCTTGCTTGACTCGCCCTTGAAAGGGTGAGATTGCGCAAGCCTAATGTTCAA
>NZ_JACDWV010000186.1:0-233 GCF_016464105.1 Pseudoalteromonas sp. bablab_jr010
GCCAAGGCATCCACCGTGTACGCTTAGTCACTTAACCATACAACCCAAACGGGTCTTTGTTAGTGACAGCTGTTAACTTCGCCAGAAGTTAATTCATCAAATAATGATGAGAATACTAAAGTAGATACCAATTAATCTTTCAATTAATGGCATATTTTTACTTTTGAAAACTCTTTATAGATACGAATATCTATAAGAATTTTAATATCAGCTTTCCAAATTTTTAAAGAGCA
>NZ_JACDWV010000187.1:0-603 GCF_016464105.1 Pseudoalteromonas sp. bablab_jr010
ACATGAACTTGGCTCAGGGCAAGCGCAATGGCGTGAGAATAATTAAAATGCATTTAGCGACGATGGACAAGCTTATAAAACCACTCATCTCAATTGCATGTGCTTTGTTTTTGGCCGGTTGTTCGTCAACGGGAAAAATAGATTACATGGTTGCAGGAGGTGCGACACAAAAAGGTAACCAAATTTGGGTGCAGGCAATTACTTTTGATGATAGTTGGGGGGTTCCTATGGGAAGCCTCGGTTGTTGTTGGGAAAGTGCAGGCAAAACAAGTGGTGTATATGACCAAAAATTCCCAGAAAAAGTGGTAGTTGAGTGGCTCGATAAATCAGAAAATAGAATTTATTACGGTGAAGTAGCCATAGATAAGGCTGGTTATAAATTAGCTAAAACCTTACCTGCTTATACATGGGTAAGCACAGGAGAGATAGAAACAAATATAACCCCTTACTTGATTATTGGTATGGGAGAAACTGGCGAGATTAAGGTTTGGTTATCAAATACAAGCTCAGAAATGAATAGGGTTGGCCGTGTATTACATGAACTAGGCTCAGGGCAAGCGCAATGGCGTGAGAATAAATAAAAACCGACTATGGACAAGTTTA
>NZ_JACDWV010000188.1:0-737 GCF_016464105.1 Pseudoalteromonas sp. bablab_jr010
GGTAAACCAATCAAAAAGCTCAATCCACCTGAAATTTTTAAGTTTCCTTGGAAATACGCAGAAAATATAAAACCAGAAAGTGAGATTAAATTTGGCAAAACAGCGTGGCAAAAATTCACTTCGTTTTTAATGATTGATTTGTAAAAACTGACTGTTAGGGCAACATTGAAAGGTAAGGATATCAATGTCTATTTCGTATAGATTTGCAAAAATGAATGCAAGAACAATCGAAGCGTTACAAAAATTTAAACAGTATATCGCTCTAAATAAGTTTGAATATAGCTCACTAGCCACCTTAAACGCCGGGCAAACAAAGAAATCACTAAGCCATGGGAAAAATGGCCAATCGACGAAAGCTTAAATCAGCCTGATACAACGCCTTATTGGAAGCGATTAACAAAAACCTTATTAAGACAAGTAGCAGTGGGTGTTTAGGGTCTGAGATATTTAAAGTGGAATGGTTAAAAACAAGGAATGTAGATAGCAATGACTATGAGTAGTGATGATAAAGGCTCAATAAAATCAAACAAACTGGATGATTTAATTGATAATCTTATTAGTGATGAGGAGCTTGAACTCTATATTGCTGAACAAAACGACGGTTTAACTCATGAAGAACGAGAAAAAATTAAAAGAGAAAATCGTATTAACGCAATTAACCAGTGGTGCGCTGAGAACCCTGGCAGAGACCCAACAAGAGCAAAAGATAAAACCATTAAACAGCTCGCCTTAGATGA
>NZ_JACDWV010000189.1:0-691 GCF_016464105.1 Pseudoalteromonas sp. bablab_jr010
CAAACGCTAATGAAACTATTGGGGTGACTCTTAAGAGCGTTGCTGCAAGTGATATCGGCTCTTTCGAAACAACATTGGCTGGAGCTGCTGCCTCAGCACTGGGGTTAGGTCGAGCTGCTGCTGCTGCAGATAATGCTACCCTTGCTGCCAACGGAGTGGCTGGTGGTGCTTTAACAGTTAACGGAATAGATTTGCCAGCTGCGATTGGCGGAGGAGCTGAAGCTAGTGAAATTGCAACAGCTATAAATGAGCTATCTAATTCTACAGGTGTAACAGCTGATGCAAGATCTCAGGCTGAGATATCTTTAACAGCCGCTGACTCTGTAACCTTTGAGTTGAATGGAACACAAATCTCAGCATCGGTAGCTGACACAAGTGACTTAACAGATTTAGCTTCTGCAATAAACGCAGAAACAAGTAACACGGGTGTTACTGCTGAGAGTAAAGATGGTAAATTAGTGCTTACAGATGAATCTGGTAAAGATATTAACATTTCTGATTTTACGGCAGCTACAGCTGATATGGAAGTAAAAGGTGTTGCCCAAGACGGGACTGTTCAAACTACTGCTATTGCATTGGATGGACAAGCTGCTGCGGCTGATAGTGTTGCTGTAGCTGGGAGTATTAAACTGTCTTCAGATAACAGCTTTAGCGTTGTAACAGCCACTGATGCAGATTTAGGTGCTGATGC
>NZ_JACDWV010000190.1:0-493 GCF_016464105.1 Pseudoalteromonas sp. bablab_jr010
ACATAGCAGCTGCTACACTATCATCGGCGCTGTTTCGTTTCACTACTGAGTTCGGCATGGGGTCAGGTGGGTCCAAAACGCTATTGTCACCAAGCAAATTTGGTTTAATTCACTCATCAGAGCAAATTAATAAATTCGGAAATCTGATATTTTCTTACAGCTTAAAGCTTATGGCTTACAGCTTCGTAAAATCTACTTTAGTGTCTTAACTTCTGTTCGTTACACTGTCATAAAACGCGTTTGGCGTTGTATGGTTAAGCCTCACGGGTAATTAGTACAGGTTAGCTTAATGGCTCACACCACTTCCACATCCTGCCTATCAACGTTGTAGTCTTCAACGGCCCTTCAGAGACTTTTAAAGTCTAGTGAGAACTCATCTCGAGGCCTGCTTCGCGCTTAGATGCTTTCAGCGCTTATCAGTTCCGAACGTAGCTACCGGGCAGTGCCATTGGCATGACAACCCGAACACCAGCGGTTCGTTCACTCCGGTCCT
>NZ_JACDWV010000191.1:0-54239 GCF_016464105.1 Pseudoalteromonas sp. bablab_jr010
AACTTATTGCAATGGCTGAAACCTTTGTGCTGCCAGAGCGAAGAGAAAGACATTATCCAAGATGTGTGAAAAAGAGACCCAGTCGGTACCCTGAACGAAAGCCCCAAAAAATGCCTGTCAGCTCTTAACTGACAGGCATTAGACTTTAAGGTCTGCTTTTTTGTTTGTTTTAGACATTTTTAGGTATAATCATCCTATTCAATCTAAGGAATCAAATATTATGCACGTTGGTATTATTGGCGCGATGGAGCCAGAAGTAAAAATCTTACGCGAAGCAATGGTAAACCCAAGCATCATGACTAAAGCTGGTTTTACCTTTTACACCGGTGAATTAGCGGGTAACACTGTTACTTTAGTTCAATCTGGTATTGGTAAAGTAGCTTCTGCAGTAGCAACGACACTACTAATCGACAACTTCAGCCCAGATTGTGTGATCAACACAGGTTCTGCAGGTGGTTTTGAGCCATCGCTAAATGTAGGTGATGTCGTTATTTCTTCAGAAGTTCGTCACCACGATGTAGACGTGACTGCATTCGGTTACGAAATCGGCCAAGTACCACAAATGCCAGCGGGCTTTGCTGCGCACCCTAAATTGATTGAAGCGGCAGAGCAAAGCGTAAGCCAAATCAGCGATGTCAAAACCATGATTGGCCTAATTTGTACTGGTGATTCATTCATGTGTGACCCGGTAAGAATTGAAAAAACACGCGCAGAATTTCCAACTATGCTTGCAGTAGAAATGGAAGGTGCAGCAATTGCACAAGCTTGTCACGTGCTAGAAACACCATTTGTTGTTATTCGTTCAATGTCTGACATTGCTGGCAAAGAATCGCCGCAATCATTTGAAGAGTATATCGAAACTGCATCTATCAACTCATCTAAAATGGTTGTTGCTCTTTTAGAGAAGCTAACATCGGTGAGTTTATAAGGTGATTGCAAATATTGTTCAAAACCATTTGGACATTATTGTATTTTTTGTAGCGCTCTTAGCTGAGCGCTTCTTTCCTTTGGTTAGTTGGTATCATCCTAATACCTTTTTAACCGTTATTTTCTCTGCCCTCAGCGATCGTTTATACAACCCAACGAATCCTAAAAGCTATCAATATTTAGCCTCAACTTTGGCTTTTACACTCACTATTTTAGTGATAGTGACATTAGTTGTGCTGTTTTTAGAGTTTGCTTTTTACCCTGAGTTATTAAGTGGCTTAGTTTTATATTTGTTACTCAGTAGCCGCGCGCAAGAGAAGAAATCATTACGTATTGCCAGATTGCTCAAGCTCAACCAAAAAGCGACTGCTAGAGAGCTACTCTCGAGCCTTGTTGCCCGTGATGTATCACGTTTATCGGCTTCTGGAATTTGTAAAGCAACCATGGAGTCACTGGTGTTACAAAGTGCGCGGCATTATTTTGCCGTTATCTTCTTTTATCTACTTGGCGGCGCTATCCTTGCTTTAGTTTATCGCTTACTGACATTAATTCATCAAGCATGGCGAAAAAACCAAAAACCAAACAACCCGTTTTTGGCTACCATTGCTAAGTTACTATTTGTATTGGAGTGGTTACCCACTCGATTAGTTGCATTAACCATTGCAGCAACCAATGCCAGTAGACAGAGCATTCATTACATTAAGCACTATGGCAGACATTTTTATCAAACCAATACGGGTTGGCTGTTAAGTGTTACATCGGCTGCTTTGCAAGTACAGTTAGGCGGCCCTGCCCTTTACCAAGGTGAGCGCTTTAATAAAATGCGTGTTGGTACCGATCGCCTACCAGATGCCGATGATATTCCCGCTTTAGTGAATCGCTTAAATCAAGCGAAAGCATTTTGGTTACTACTTATCATCGCCATTGAAGTGGCTACGCTGTTTATTAACTAAAAAAGGCACAAAAAAACCAGCCGCAGCTGGTTTTTATTCTGTTAGCTTATTTAAGCTAAGGTGATTTTAGCAAACTTACGTTTACCTACTTGGTAAATCTGTGTAGTGCCTTTAGCAACTTCAAGCTTAGTATCCGTTACTTTTTCTTCACCATTAATCTTTACAGCGCCTTGTTTAATCATACGCATTGCTTCTGACGTACTTGCAACAAGGTTCGCTTCTTTTAATAGATTAGTGATAAACACAGTGTCTTCAGCAATTGTTACTGTTACTTCAGGGATCTCATCTGGTAATGCATTCTTTTGGAAACGCTTGATGAAATCTTGATGAGCACCTTCGGCTGCTTCTTCGCTGTGGAAACGTGCAATCATTTCTTTGGCAAGCTCAATCTTAATGTCGCGCGGGTTTGCACCATCTGCAACACGTTGTTTAAGCGCTGCAATCTCTTCGATAGATAATGCACTTAATAAGTCATAGTAACGCCACATTAGCTCATCACTAATAGACATCACTTTACCAAACATGTCGTTAGGCTCATCAGTAATACCAATGTAATTACCTAATGACTTAGACATTTTCTGAACGCCATCAGTACCTTCAAGCAGTGGCATCATAAGTACTGTTTGTGGCTTTTGACCTTCGTCTTTTTGTAATTCACGACCCATTAATAGGTTAAAGCGTTGGTCTGTACCGCCAAGCTCAACATCAGCTTCTAATGCAACTGAGTCCCAACCTTGTACCAGTGGATATAAAAATTCGTGGATAGCAATTGATTGACCGTTGGCATAACGCTTTTTAAAGTCATCACGTTCTAGCATACGTGCTACTGTTTGACGCGCAGCCAGTTTAATCATACCTGCTGCACCTAAGTTCTCCATCCAAGTAGAGTTGAATGCAACTGTAGTTTTAGCAGGATCAAGAATCTTAAATACTTGCTCTTTATAGGTTTCAGCATTAGCTAATACATCTTCACGGGTTAACGGTTTACGCGTTACGTTTTTACCCGTCGGATCACCAATCATACCGGTGAAGTCACCGATCAAGAAAATCACTTCATGACCTAGGTCTTGGAAGGTTTTCATTTTGTTGATAAGAACTGTGTGACCTAAATGCAGATCAGGCGCAGTTGGATCGAAACCCGCTTTGATCTTAAGTTTCTTACCAGACTTTAGCTTTTCGACTAATTCGTCTTCAATTAATATCTCTTCTGCACCGCGTTTTATCTCAGCTAGAGCGGTTTGTAAATCCACTGTGTATTACTCCAAAAATTCAGCTACCGGGGCGTGGTGGCCTGTCAGGGTTATAAATATAGAGCTAAAAACTTTAAAATTTAGCTAGTTAGCACCAAAAAGCGACACTAGAAAAAAGCCTAACTTAAATAGTTTAAGAAACAGCCCTGAAGGCAGCGCGCATGATTGTTCTTTATACCGCGTTATTGCAATTTAATGAAGGGACTTTAGTTAACTAATGTAGATTTAGTTTAACCATAGACATCTGCTGCAATTTTAAACAAAAAAGTTTAACGCGCAGGCCAATTCTAGCGTAAAATAGCGCCAGTTTAAATCTACAAAACACTGGTATTTGCTCTATTTTAGGTATATCCTGCGATATTAGTATTTAAATTTCTTGACAGCAGAAAAGGCACGATATGGTTCACGTAGTGCACAAACTTCCCAAAAAACACAAACTGCTTATTCTCGGTTTGGTTTCTGCTATTGTCGGCTTGGCGTTATTGCCTTCTGAAAAAGCCACCGCATCAAAGGACAACAGTGCAAACGCACTTGAAATTGGCAAACGCTACGAATTACAAGTTAAAGTTGATGATAACGAAAAACTAACTGAGCTTAATTCGGAGCAAGCAGCAGCAAAACTTCCAGAATACGAGCTTATCGACCATGAAGTACGTAATGGCGATAATTTAGCACTTATCTTTAAACGTGCGGGTTTCTCAGCGCAAACATTACACAAACTAGTTAATACCAACGCTGAAACTCGTAAGTTAACAAAAATTCACCCAGGCGAAATCTTAAGCTTTGCAACCGCTGAAGATGGCTCTTTAGCGCAGCTTCGTTATGTGATCTCAAAAACAGATACCTTATACGTTACATTAAATGACGAAGGTAACTACGACACTTCTATCGATAGCAAAGAAATCGAAACGCTAAGTAAATCTGCTGGCGGCGAGATCTCTAATAGCTTTTGGACATCAGGCATTGCCGCTGGCTTAAGCGAGCGTCAAATTATGAATTTTGCTGACATCTTTGGTTGGGATGTCGACTTTGCTAATGACATTCGTAAAGGTGACCAATTTGGTCTTATTTACGAAGCTCACTATGTTGATGGTGAATACATTGGCGACGGTAAAATTATTGCCGCAGAGTTTATTAACCAAGGCGAGCGTTACACTGCTATTCGCCATACCGATGGTAACTTCTATACGCCTGAAGGCCGCAGCATGAAAAAAGCTTTCTTACGTGCGCCAGTTAACTTTAAGTATATTAGTTCGAGCTTTAACCCGCGTCGCTTACACCCAGTGACCAAAACGGTAAAACCACATAACGGTATCGATTACGCAGCGCGTACCGGTACGCCAGTTGTATCATCGGGTAATGGTAAAGTGATTAGAGCAGGCTACAGTAAATACAATGGTAACTATGTATTTATTAGCCATGGCACACAGTATGTAACTAAGTACTTACACTTAGACAAAAAGATGGTTAGAACTGGTCAGAAAGTGAAGCAAGGCCAGAAGATTGGTACCGTTGGCGCAACAGGTCGTGTAACAGGCCCTCACTTACACTATGAATTCTTAGTTAACGGTGTACACCGTAACCCTAAAACGGTCAAACTACCTAAATCAGAGCCTTTACCGCGCGATGAGTTAGCTAAGTTTAAACCAATTGCTGATAACTTCTTGGCGCAATTACAGCGTAACCGTGAGTTACAATTGGCGCTAAATAAGTAGTTAAGTAAACATAAAAAAGCCGCTTCAATTGAAGCGGCTTTTTTGTGCCAAATAAACCCGGCTAAAACTATTATAGACTTTACTAAAATGAGTACTGATAGCACTGCGGTTTAATACAACTATTACCTTAAAAGAACATAGATAAGTTGAATAATCAGCGAAATCATCACCAGTGGCCAAATGTACTTTGCATACTTTGTCGCGCCATCAAGCCCCATTCTAGACTGATACTTTTCAAGTAGCGGTATTAGAATAACCAAGGCAACAAAAAGGCATAATAAGATAATAAAAACATTCATGGCGGCTTCCTTACACAACTATCATTTAACTACAATTTCTTTAGGGTGGCCCTAGTCTATAGGCAAAAAAAAGCGCAGTAAAATTACTGCGCCAGTCGGTTGGAAGTAAATCGACTTAGCCAACAATCGCTAACAGAATACCTGCTGCAACGGCACTTCCTAATACCCCTGCTACGTTTGGTCCCATGGCATGCATTAACAAGAAGTTATGCGGGTTGCTCTCAAGGCCGACCTTATTAACCACCCGTGCTGCCATTGGTACCGCTGACACACCTGCTGCGCCTACTAATGGGTTGATTGGCGATTTAGAGATCTTATTCAGACCTTTTGCCATAAACACGCCTGACGCTGTACCAATTGCAAAGGCCAATGCACCTAACACCAAAATACCGATTGTTTCTACGGTTAAGAACTTATCTGCCGCAAGCTTTGAGCCTACCGCTAAGCCTAAGAAAATGGTGGTAATGTTGATGATTTCGTTTTGTGCACTATTGCTTAAACGATCAACCACGCCCGATTCACGCATCAAGTTACCTAGGCAGAACATGCCCACAAGCGGCGTTGCTGCTGGTAAAAACAAGATGGTTAAACTAAGCACCATTAACGGAAAAACAATTTTCTCTTTCTTCGATACTGTACGAAGTTGCGGCATTTGAATTTCACGCTCTGCTTGCGTTGTTAATGCACGCATAATTGGCGGCTGAATAATTGGCACAAGTGCCATATATGAATAAGCCGCTACTGCTATTGCACCAAGTAAATCAGGTGCCAGCTTAGATGCTAAGAAAATAGCTGTTGGACCATCTGCTCCACCAATAATGGCAATGGCCGATGCATCTTGAAGTGTAAACTCAAAACCAGGAATAAAGTTAAGTAGAATTGCACCAAATAAAGTAGCAAAAATACCAAACTGTGCAGCCGCGCCTAACAGCAACATACGCGGATTTGCTATCAAGGCACTAAAGTCTGTAAGCGCCCCCACGCCCATAAAGATCAAAAGTGGGAACACCCCAGAATCAATCCCGATATCGTACACGTAATAAAGCAAACCACCCGGTTCAGATAACCCGGCTACAGGAATATTAGTTAAAATAGCCCCAAAGCCGATAGGTAATAACAATAATGGCTCAAATTTACGGGCGATTGCGAGATATAATAACCCGCAACCTACCGCAATCATTATTAATGCAGGAAAGGTAAAGTTAGCAATACCTGTCGCATGCCAGAGGTTTAAAACACCATCCATCCTCTGTCTCCTATGCTAGCGCGATTAGCGCATCGCCAGTGGCAACAGAGTCGCCCTCTGCTACTAATACTTCAGCTATTGTACCTGAGTGTGCGGCGCGAACTTCTGTTTCCATTTTCATTGCTTCCATTATGATAACCACATCACCTTCATTTACTGTTTGGCCAGCTTTTACTTTCACTTTGAAAATATTGCCTGCTAACGGCGCGTTTAAGGTTTCGCTAACAGACGCTGAGGCAGATTGAGGAATTAACTCACTGTCTTTTAGAGTTACTTCTTTTAGTTCACCACCTTGCGCTACGACCACATCGTAAACTTTACCGTCAACTTTAACGCTGTATTGCTCTGCTTTTGCAGGACTTGAAGCGGCTGGTTTGCTTTCTGACTTAGCAACTTCACCCGTTGGAATTGCTTCAAACGCATCAGGGTTGTTACGGTTTTTAATAAACTTAAGGCCAATTTGAGGGAATAATGCGTAAGTAAGCACATCATCAATCACGTCATCAGCAAGCTCTAAACCTTGCTCTTTAGCTTCACTTAATAACTCTGCTTCAAGCTTCTCAAGTTCAGGCTCAAGCTTATCAGCAGGACGGCAAGTGATTGCTTCAGCGCCATCTAGTACACGTTCTTGCAGCTCTTTATTCATTGGCGCTGGTGTTGCACCATACTCGCCTTTAAGCACACCCGCAGTTTCTTTAGTGATGGTTTTATATCGCTCGCCAGTCAAAACATTAAGTACCGCTTGAGTACCAACAATTTGCGAGGTTGGTGTAACGAGTGGAATGTAACCTAAGTCTTCGCGAACACGCGGGATCTCGAGTAATACTTGATCAAGTTTGTCAGCAGCACCTTGCTCTTTAAGCTGATTTTCCATATTAGTTAACATGCCGCCCGGCACTTGCGCTAATAAGATACGTCCATCAACGCCTTTAAGGCTGCCTTCAAATGCAGCATATTTCTTGCGTACGTCACGGAAGTAAGCAGCAATTTCTTCTAATTGGTTTAAATCAAGGCCTGTGTCTCGCTCAGTGCCTTCTACAATTGAAACGATGGTTTCTGTGGCGCTATGACCATAGGTCATACTCATTGACGAAATAGCCGTATCAAGCATATCGATACCTGCATCGATCGCTTTTTGGTAAGTTGCAGTGCTTAAACCTGTGGTCGCGTGGCATTGCATCGCAATAGGAATAGACACAGTTTCTTTTAAACCTTTGATCAACTGTTCACAATCATAAGGCTTTAATAAACCTGCCATATCTTTGATACAAATTGAATGACAACCAAGATCTTCTAGTTGTTTTGCAAGCTCAAGCCACATATCAAGCGTATGGACTGGGCTTACTGTGTACGAAATAGTACCTTGGGCATGAGCACCTACTTTAACAGCAGCTTTAATGGCAGTTTCAAGGTTACGCACATCGTTCATCGCATCGAAAATACGGAAAACATCAACACCGTTTTTGTGGGCACGCTCAACAAACTTTTCGACTACATCATCAGCATAATGACGGTAACCTAGAAGATTCTGTCCGCGTAGTAGCATTTGTTGCTTAGTGTTTGGCATTGCCGCTTTTAGCTCGCGAATACGTTGCCAAGGATCTTCACCTAAATAACGGATACACGAGTCAAACGTCGCACCACCCCATGATTCAATTGACCAATAACCCGCATTATCGAGTTTTTCTGTCATGGGTAGCATGTCGTCTAAGCGCATACGCGTTGCCAAAAGAGACTGGTGTGCGTCGCGCAATACTAGTTCGGTTAGTTTTAATTTAGCCATGTTTAAGCTGCCCCGTTATTTTTGTTTATTTCGAAATTGAGCAATTGCAGCGCTGATTGCTGCAATATGTGCCTGTGGCACACCCTGTTGAGGTTGAACTTTTGCTGTACGCGTAGGTTCTGCAGTTGCAGGATCATCAAATCGACCCACCAGCTTTGACATTAAAGTGACTGCTGAAATCAAAATAGTCAGAAAAACAAACACGCCTACCATGCCTGTCACCATCAAACTGGCCGCAGTGGTGAGTAATCCACCTATATCCATACGACTCCCCTCGCTTACTTAAAATAAAAAGTTATTTTTGTTAAATAATTATGCACCAATAATAACAAACAAAATTCATTTGTATAGCACCATTGTAAATTGGTAAAACCAATTAAATTTAAAATAACATGACGTACATATAATTAACACCCCACTATTTATGCATTTAAAGCCCCGCTATAGATGATATAAATAATCAATATAGCCAGTCGTTATATGCTGAACTATTAATTAATAGCAACAAAATGGCTAAAAACCACACACAACAAGGTGTTAGAGGTAGCCAACCCAAATAATGTTAAATTGGTCTTACCATTTATTAGTGCATTATCTCTTTTTCTCATGCATCTCAATATGAAAAAATATCACTATGAATAAGTTACATGCTTACTCGTAAAAGTTACCAAATGATGAACCCTCTAAAGAACAACAAAAACACACAACCCATTGAAATATATAAAATAAAAGTTCTGGCACAGAACTCGCTTCAGTTACATCGAACTTAAGAAAATTTAAATAGCCAAGGAGACCACTATGTTACGCTGGACAATTACTTTTCTAGTTATCGCGTTAATCGCAGCAGTGTTAGGTTTTGGCGGTATCGCAGGAGCCGCTGCAGGCATCGCTAAGATTATCTTTTTTATATTTTTAGTATTACTTGTTATTTCGCTGGTATCAGGAGCACTTAGAGGCAACGTCCCTAAGTAGTTAAAAGCAGATAACCACTTACTTTATTTTTAAATTTACAAGGAATTTCATTATGAAAAATTCAACTTTAAAAGCCGCAACTATCGCCCTATTTTCAGGTCTTTTCATCATGGGTTGTGAAGACAACTCTGCTGAAGACGCAGGTGAGCGTATTGACGAAGCAATTACTGATACACAAAATGCAGTTGAAGATGCATGTGAAGAAGTAAAAGAAGGTGTTAACGCAGAAGAAACTAACTGCTAATAGCACACCATACTTAAGAAAAGCGGCCAAGTGCCGCTTTTTTGTTTTTTAAATGATGCATGAGATCTGAGATAATCGTAGGAATGATTTTAACCGTGAACTTTTGGCTATAGCGTGAGTTTTTCGGCGTTAAAACGCCTCCTACAAGTCTTAACTTGGGTTTAAAGTCTGATGACTTTATAAACCACCGCGCGAAATAAATTTCACGCCTACGTGAGCCTCAAACTCGCTAACTTGTTGGGTTTTAATCTGATAGCTGACGGCTGAAAGCTGATGGCTCTGACTGCGTCTCCGTTCTACCCAACGTTATCACTCACATACCTTAGTGAGGGGCACATTTGTCGTTACACTCGCTATATGCCATTGGCCGTCGATAAAACTTACTTTTGCGACATCGCTTACAGCAAAATCTCCGGGGACATTTAAACGCGTTAAGTTACTCGCTAACGGCTGCTGACAATATGGGCCGGTATCACCATGCATTACAAGCACAGGCTTCTTAGTGTGCTTTGCAAAGTCGCTGATGGCATCTCGGTATAGTTTAAATGCATCACATTTAGAGCGCTGCGATTCACTACAGGCGGGTTTACTGCTTGGGTGGTAAATATCAGCCTGAAAGCCAAACACATAGGCCTTAGCATCTTGTTGAACAAGTGCTTGTTTTAACCAAATTAAGTTGTACTTATCACGTTTGTCAGCGGCATCAAGTGCTGCGTTTTTGTCACTTTTTAAAATTTGCGAGCGGCCATTAAAAGTGCCCGGTATATGCAAAGTACGAAACTCAATACCATCAAACTGCCAACGGGCATTCTCTAGCATTTCAGCTTGTGTGGCATAACCCTGTAGTTGCTGTGCTTTTTGTGTATAAGCCTCGTCGAACATTAAGCCTTTAACAAAGCTTAGCCGCTCAAGCTCATCAAAACGTACCGATAGCTTTTCTCGGTCACAATCGGTCCATTCATTATCACCGGGGGTGTAAATAAAAGGCTGTGGGGTCAATGACGTCAATAACGCTTTATTTGTTTGCAAAAGCTTGTTCGTGCAAGCAAGTGCTCCCGATTTCATATCACCAAGATGTATTAAAAAGCCATGCGGTGTTGCTTCGATTGCCTTGGTAATTTTTCCGCCTTTGGCGAGATTAATTTCATCAATCGGGGTGTATGGCATATCGCCCATAACTAAAAAAGTATTTGTGGTCATTGCAAGTGCTAATGACATTGAACTAACAAACATACAACTTACGCCTTTAAAATACACATACCTTAAGCTCTCACAATGACAACTAAATGAAAACCAACTACGGCAGATTTTTTCTATCAATGTTAAACTGCTGTCAGCAAATTAAGTGAGCCCACGAATGACATTAAGTACAACTTACACATTAGATAAACCGTATTATTACGAATGCTTTGATGAGTCTTTGCCTTATTCATCTCAAGCCAAGCCTAAATACCCGCTGTTGATACTGTTAATAACCTTAGGCTTATTGGCGTTTTATCAATTAGAGAATCATTACCTTGGTAGCTTTATGATTATGCTTGCCGTCGTTGAGTGCTTATCGTTTTATTACAAGCGCCCATGGTGGGTCGCAAGACAAATGATGAGCCGTGCATCAGGCAGCGAAGTGACTATCGTATTTGATGATGAAGGCGTTAAGGCCGAAAACCCGCATAAAAGCTACCAATTAAGCTGGCAACAGATTAGTGAGATTATTGAAACTGAGCGAGGTTATATTTTAAAGGCACAGCGCGGTATGCAGTATATTTCTAAACAAGCGCTAAATGATGAAATGACGGCCGAACTAAATAAAAGAGCCACTCAGTGAGTGGCTCTTAAAATATCTGTCGCTGATTAAACGTTGCCCGGATTTGGGTTAGATTTCTCTGCTTGAATTCGCATGTAGATTTCTTCACGATGTACTGATACATCTTTCGGTGCGTTTACACCAATGCGAACTTGATTTCCTTTAACACCAAGAACAGTAACTGTTACTTCGTCACCGATCATTAGGGTTTCACCTACTCTACGAGTTAGTATTAGCATTCTCTTGCTCCCATGTTCCAAAAAATTAAAAGATTCCGCGTCAAAAACATTCTAATGAAATCTAGACTTAAAAGTAAGTAAAAACTCTAGATCTTATTCATTTTCGGTTAAAAAAACTTTGTGTAGCGCACGTACAGCCAGTTCTAAATACTTTTCGTCAATTAAAACTGATATCTTTATTTCTGATGTCGATACAAGCATCACTTTGATGTTTTCATCGGCAAGGGCATTAAAAAATAAACTTGCCACACCAGAGTGAGATTTCATCCCTACACCTACTGCAGACACCTTGGCAACATTGCTGACCCCTTTAATAGATTCTGCGCTGATACCATCTTGGTTACTGGTCAAAATTTCAAGGGCTTGCTCAAAATCATTCGTGTGCACAGTAAAAGCATAGTCTATTTTTTCAAAGTTATGATTAACTTGATTAATCATATCTATTTCGATGCCAAATTCTGCAAAAAGTTTCAAAATTTTTGCAAGGTTTTCCGTTCCTTGGTGTACGCCATTGACGTAAATCAAGCTTTCGTCACGATTAAAGGCGATACCCGACACAATGTTTGCTTGCACATCCGGCTCCTCAAAACTGATCAAGGTCCCTTGATCCGGGTTAAAACTCGATAACACTCTGAGCGGTATATTGTATTTTCCTGCCGCTTCGACACTACGAATATGCAGTACCTTAGCCCCAAGACTAGCCATTTCGAGCATTTCTTCGAAGGTGACATGGCTCATACGTCGCGCATTAGGCTCAATACGTGGGTCGGTGGTGTATACCCCATCAACATCGGTGTAAATTTGACATTCATCGGCATTGATAGCGCCTGCAATCTCAACCGCAGAGGTATCAGTACCACCGCGACCAAGCGTGGTGATATTGCCTTCAATATCGCGGCCCTGAAAGCCCGCTATTATAGCAATCCGGTTATGTTCAAGTTCATGCTTTAGACGAGTCGCCGCAATCTCTTCAATCCGCGCTTTACCAAACATGTTATCGGTGCGAATGTTGACCTGATCAGCAAGTAAGCTTACCGCTGAGTGACCACGTTTAATAATAGCCATAGCGAGTAAAGAGACCGACACTTGCTCACCGGTGGTTAGCAATACATCAAGCTCACGAGCACTGGGTCGAGAATCGATTTGTTTAGCGAGTTCAATTAGACGGTTAGTTTCTCCCGACATCGCCGAGAGCACCACCACAACTTGATGGCCTTGTTGTTTGGTTTTTACAACAAGGTCGGCGACGGCCTCAATTCGCTCTATTGAGCCAACTGAGGTGCCACCGAATTTTTGGACGATAAGTGCCACTAGTGATTAAGAACGCTCAGTTAACCAAGCCGTTACACTTTCTAAGGCTGCAGCTAGGTTCTCTGGCTGAGTACCACCTGCTTGCGCCATATCAGGACGACCACCGCCCTTACCGCCTACTTGTGCAGCCATGTGATTTACAAGTTCACCGGCTTTCACTTTACCTGTTAAGTCTTTAGTTACACCGGCAATTAGGCTTACTTTGTCGCCATTAGCAACACCAAGGGCAATAACACCTGAGCCAATCTTCGTTTTCAGGTCATCAACCATGCCACGTAGTGCTTTAGACTCAGTACCTGCAACATCAGCAACCAGTAGTTTAATACCGTTCACTTCAACAACAGAGTCAAGTAACGATGCACCAGCCGCACTTGCTAGCTTGTCGTTAAGCTGTGCAATTTGCTTCTCAAGGCCTTTTGATTTCTCAAGTAATGCAGTTACTTTTTCAAGTACTGTGCTGCTATCACCTTTTACTAGTGCTGCAACATCGTTTAACTGTTGTTCTTGCTCACTTACATAAGCAACCGCTTCAGCACCTGTTACCGCTTCAATACGGCGGATACCGGCTGCGATACCGCTTTCTGATACGATTTTAAATAAACCGATATCACCTGCACGCTTAACGTGAGTACCACCACATAGCTCGATTGAGTAATCACCAATGGTTACTACGCGAACTTCATCGTCGTATTTTTCACCGAATAATGCCATCGCACCTTTTGCTTTTGCATCTTCGATAGCCATTAGCTCAGTTTCAAGCGCAAAGTTACGACGGATTTCATCGTTTACTGCGCGCTCGATTTGACGTAATTCGTCTTTTGTTACCGCTTCAAAGTGAGAGAAGTCAAAACGTAAACGTTCAGGGTCAACTAGTGAGCCTTTTTGACTTACGTGCTCACCTAAAATTTGGCGTAATGTTTCATGCAAGATATGCGTTGCAGTGTGGTTTTTCTTGATGCTATCGCGACGTGCTGCATCAATTGTTGCCTCTGCTTTATCGTTTGTACCAATACGACCTTGTACACGACCATGGTGTGCAAATGCATTACCAAGTTTCGTGGTGTTAGTCACTACAAACTCACCACCAGCGACTTTTAAAACACCCGTGTCACCAACCTGACCACCTGATTCAGCGTAGAACGGTGTACGGTCTAAGATTGCGATACCTTCTTGACCATCTTCAAGTACAGAAACCGATTGACCTTCAGAGAAAAGTTCAACCACAGTACCTGTGTAATGTTCTGCATCGTAACCTTTAAAGTCTGTGTGTTTTTCAGACTTAAGTTGTTGGTTGTAATCAGCACCAAACTTACCCGCTTGCTGTGCTTGCTTACGCTGAACAGCCATACACTCTTGGAAGCCATGCTCATCAATCGTCATGAAACGCTCACGCGCAACGTCTGCCGTTAAGTCTGCTGGGAAACCATAAGTATCGTAAAGTTTGAATACTAAGTCACCTGGGATCACATCACCTTCGATGTCAGTTAGGCTTTCTTCTAAAATAGCCAGACCACGCTCAAGTGTTTTACCAAACTGCTCTTCTTCAATACGCAGTACTTTTTCAATAATTTCTTGTTGCTTAGCAAGCTCTGGGTACGCTTGACCCATTTGCTCAATTAGCGCAGCAACTAGCTTATAGAAGAAAGCACCTTTTGCGCCTAGCTTGTTACCGTGACGAACAGCACGACGAATGATACGACGTAATACATAACCACGGCCTTCGTTTGACGGCATAACGCCGTCAGACACTAAAAACGCACACGAACGAATGTGGTCAGCCACAACGCGTAACGATTTATCATCTAAATCTTGTGCGTTTGTTACTTTGGCCGCAGCTGCAATAAGAGCTTGGAATAAATCGATTTCGTAGTTTGAGTGCACGCCTTGTAAAATTGCAGAAATACGCTCAAGACCCATACCTGTATCAACAGACTGCTTAGGAAGCGGCTCCATTGTACCGTCGGCATGGCGGTTATACTGCATAAATACTAGGTTCCAGATCTCGATGAAACGGTCACCGTCTTCTTCAGGTGAACCTGGAGGACCACCCCAAATTTCTTCACCGTGATCGTAAAAGATTTCAGAACATGGACCACAAGGACCTGTATCACCCATTGACCAGAAGTTATCGCTAGTTGCAATGCGAATAATACGGTCTTCACTTAGACCCACTTCTTTATGCCAAATGTTGAAGGCTTCTTCATCATCGTGATAAATAGTAACAAGGAGCTTTTCTTGCGGTAGTTTTACAACGTCAGTTAAAAACTCCCAAGCAAATTTGATTGCGTCTTGCTTGAAGTAATCGCCAAAGCTGAAGTTACCTAGCATTTCAAAGAATGTATGGTGGCGTGCAGTGTAGCCTACGTTTTCAAGGTCGTTATGTTTACCACCTGCGCGTACACAACGTTGAGAGCTGGTTGCACGTGAATAAGGGCGGCTTTCCGCACCTAAAAATACATCTTTAAATTGCACCATACCGGCGTTATTGAATAATAACGTGGCATCGTTACCCGGGATCAGCGAGCTTGAAGGAACAATTTGGTGTTGTTTAGAGGCAAAAAAGCCTAAGAACTGTTGCCTGATCTGTGCGGTAGTCATATGCTGCATGTGAAAATCTCACCCGTTTATTGCTGTGCTTGCATTGCAAAATCAATTTGTTCGTAATTAAAGCCTCGATACATCAAGTAGCGTACACGTTTCGCTCTTTCTTTCTGGTCGAGTTCTTTACCTGAATTTGAAAACTTCTTTAAATATGCGTCCTTTGCGAGTTCGAACCAATCGACTTCGAACTCCTCGAGCGTCTTATCTAATAGTGCTCGGTCTATCCCTTTTGCCATTGCTTCGCTCTGAATGCGTTTTACACCATGATACTTAGCTAAATGGCGGCGTACAAACCCTTCGCAATAGCGCTGTTCGTTAATAAAGTTGTGTGATTCACACCAATCTAACAAGCGCTCTGTAAACTCAGGTGTCGCCTCTTTTTGCTGTAACTTTCGCGTTAAATCCCGACGCGAATAATCTTGTCGGGACAATAACCAAAGTACGTAATTCTTTAACTTTTGTTCTTTATCATCCATTACGCGTCAAAGCGTCCTGATTGTGACTGTGCTTCAGGTGCTTTTGTTTGGTCATCACCTTTTGGCACAACTGGCATAAAAATGGCCTGAAAAGACACGAAGAAGCTAATGTAACAAATTGGCATTAAAACCAATAGTGGAATAAACGATAAAGGAATACAGATCACCATTAAAACAGCGCAAATTAGGCCATAAACACCAAGTGGCGCCATATTATGGTAAAACACCATGAATGAGGTTTTTAAAACCTGAAACATATTGCTTTGCTTTTGAAAATAAACCAAAGGCACTGCATAGGCAAAAGCAGTTAAATACACACAGATCGCCAATAGAAATACCGCAACTTGCCCCATTGAAATGGTTGCTAATAAGTCTGCTATATGTGATTGGTTTTGTGGGTCGAAAGTTTGACTCGAAATAACTGCGTAGGCATCTGCAAAAATGAAATTAGATAGTAAGGCTAATAAAATACCTGCCGCCATCTGATACACGGCAACGCGCACTAAACCTATACGGTTTCCTTTATTACTAAATGGCTTAAAAATATCTGCTTGGCTGATAGTCCCGCCTTGCTGCTTTGTTAGCACTGCTTGATAAAAACCTGCCATCAAAAATGGCGTCACAAATGCACCAACAACTTGCAGTAAAGGTAGCAGCAATGCCAAAAAGCTAATTATCACGATTAGCAGATGCATTAAAATAAAAGTCAAAGGTTGCAGCTTAAAGATTTCCCACCCAGCTTTAAACCATTTAACGCCCGCATCAGCTTTAAAAATACGTACTTCGATCGACATAGTTTCTCATTCAATAACGACAAAACGCACCGAGTATAACTGGGTGCGCCGCTTGTTTATAGTCACCTGTTGTGAAATTTACTCAGGCTTTTTAATTTTTTTAATATCAAGCATGTGCGAGCCATGTTTGATTTTCGTTTCAAGGTAAGCTCGGTTACCTACCACACCCGCTTTAATGTGCGCATGAGTGCCAACCACTGAATCAACTTCAATACCCGCATCACGCAGTGCTTTGAGCTTATTTGGGTTGTTAGTCATTAACTTAACATGCTTTTGATTCAATGCTTCGAGCATTAATACCGCGTCTGAAAAATCACGTAAATCATCAGCAAAACCCAAATGGTTATTTGCTTCGTACGTATTCATACCTTGCGACTGTAATACGTAAGCATCAATCTTATTGTATAAGCCAATACCACGGCCTTCTTGGCGTAAATACAGTAAAATACCACCCTGCTGGTGCATCATCTCGATACACTCATTTAATTGCTCACCACAATCACAACGTGAAGAGTGAAATACATCGCCCGTTAAACACTCTGAATGCATTCGAATTAAAGGAACATCTTGCTCTGTGTCTGCTTGATTAAACACTAAAGCAACATGTTCTTGGCCATCATTTAAGCCACTAAAAGATACGATTTCTGCAGGGATATCACTGTTTTTGCCAACATTCAGCTGGACTCTTGCTCTTACTTGCGCCACGACAAATCCAAATTAAAAAATAAATGCGATACTGCAAATGTTATTACAACAGCTTGAGGTTGTAAGGATGCAACATACGACGAGTGATAACTAATATTGAGGCAGTTACCAGCAATTCAAGTATTATACACTCAAACCACCCCAAGATACGAGCTTTGCGCCTCGCTTTAGTGGCGCTCATCAAACACATGAAAACTCGCCGTCATACAGCTACCTAATTGAATTGTAATGCGTTTTAAAAAATCACATTCAAAATATTCGAAAAAATAGATTAGTTTAATCTCGATAAACAGTCAGACCTTGTTCAAATTGTTAATAAAAACATACTATGTATCTTAATATTCAACAGTGACACAGCGAGTGTAACTTGCTACCTTGCACCTAATGATGATAATGATTATCATCAACTAGTATTAATTCCCTTCTCTATCTCAGGGCAAAATAATAAGGAATATTATGAAAAAGAGCTCGCTTGCCTTATGCATGGCACTTTTATTTAGCCAGCAAAGCATGGCAAATGAAACGACCACACAAGAGTTTAACGACACCTACCGCGCTTATGTCGCCGCTGTAAAAAATCAGCAAGACAGTAGTGAGCTTGCAAAAAAAGCGTTTGAACTAGGCAAAAAAGTTTATGGCGAAAGCGCCGACAACACTGCGAACCTTGCTATTAACTATGCAAACAGCCTAGATAAAAGCGAGCAAGAGCAACGCTTTGAGTTATATCGTACAGCCTACGAAATACTAGAACAAAATCACGGTAAACTCAGTGTACAAGTGTATGACTCATTAATCGGCATGGCAGAATCAACACCTTCAGCTAAGCGTGCAGATACGTATTTAGATGATGTCATTGCCATTGCTGAAAAACAAAACTCCGCCAAGCTTGTTGCAGATGCAAAAATGACCGCCGCTCGTATCCTTGCATATAAAGGCACTGGTGAGCGCTATTACACAGCAAAGAAATATCTTGAAGAAGCCGATGATTACTATCAAGAGAATTTACCCAATAACGCTGTCGATCGTATTAGCGCTGACTTTTTAGTTGCCGCATTTGCAGAAAATCAACGTAAATACAGCACCGCCATTGAGCGTTTAAATCACGTGGTAAGCGTATTTGATCAAGAGCTAGACTTTGATCATCAAACCGAATTAAACGCCCATTCAAAGCTAGTTCACCTATACGAAAAAACAGGTAAAAGCGACGAAGCAACTAAACATTGCTTAGCGATTGCGAAAATGGTGCCGTGGAAAGAAAGCCAAGAACAAGAGCCGTTATATCGCGTACATCCTAAATATCCAAAATCAAAAGTTCAACGTATGGAAGATGGCAGTGTCGTAATGGAGTTTGAAGTAACCCCGTCAGGCTTTGTAGACAACATTACTGTGGTTGGCTCTGAGGGTGGCTCTGCATTTGAAAGAGAAGCTGTTAAAGCAGTAAAACAGTGGCGTTATGCCCCTAAGTTTGAAAATGGGCAAGCTATTGCTGCGACTTCTCGGGTGCAATTAGATTTTAAAATCAACAACTAAATAACAGGGTCGCAGTGCGACCCTATCATATCTTGTTAAGTAGTTTATCTGCTGCGTTCTCAATTAAATCGAGTACTTTTTCGAAGCCTTGATCGCCACCATAGTAGGGATCAGGGATCTCGTTTTCCCCTGCGTCACCATGACTTAAAAATAGCGACAGCTTATATTGTAAGTGCTCTGGACACTGGGCTGTTAAATCAGCAAGATTTTGCTTGTCGGCTGCGAGGATTAAATCAAACTCATAAAAATCAGCTTGAGTCACAGGTCGCGAATAAATTCCTTTAAAACTATAGCCGCGCTTTTCGGCTGCTGCTTTTGAGCGAGGATCTGGTGGATTACCTTGGTGATAACCAATGGTGCCAGCAGAATCAACTTTGACATTAATACCTAATGACTTTGCTCGACTACGAAGCACCGCTTCAGCTGTGGGTGAGCGGCAAATATTGCCTAAGCAAACAATCAAAATCTTCTTCATTAAAATGAACCACCTTTATTATTTGCTTCAAAAAATTGCTTAAAACTCATAACTCAAGTTGATACCACCATCAACACGTTTATCATCATCGCTTGAGGCTTCACCGTACCCTAATTCAAACCTCAATCGCCAACCGTCTTGGTTTAAGCCACTGAAATTATAGCTGTAACTAAGCCCAATACCATTAGTGGTTTCTTCATCAAACGCTTCAGCGAGAGCACAACCAATTGCGTTGGCAAATGCTGCTGTAAGTTCATCGCTATTTTGAGATTCATCGCACTGAGTATCTACTTCTCTGTTTCCTAATGCGCCAACCAGCAAGCCGATTGCATGTTTATTATTATCACTTATAGCTTGCTCAAAACCCGCAGAAAAACCATCATCAAGGCCTATCTTATAATTGCCATACCAACGCTGACTTAAGTCAGCACTAGCAACAGATACTTCAGGTATTACAAAGTACGGATAGCCACCACCAATCGAAAAACTAATATCATTAGCGCTAGCAAAAGTGGGGCCTAGTAGCAGCAACGAGACAACTGTATGTGTTATTTTTTTCATTGTTCACAATCTTTAAAATTTTGACGCAACAAAAAATAAAGTAAAATAGGTACAAAGACAACTTTTTAGTATTGATTTAGTATCTTTTCGTCATACTTATCAACATCTAAAGTTAAATTGTACTGCTGCGCAACACTATCAAGCTCAGCCTGCTTAATTGCCAACTCATCCATGGTAATAGTGTTGTCATCAAGCTGCCATAACAAACGTGACCCCGCATAACTGTATTGAATTGCTAATAAAGCATCGGCATTGCCCTCACGCCCTGCTGCTTTTAACTTTGGCATTTTACGGGTGATTTTATTCAGCGCTTTTTTAAGCTCCCACACATAGACAATTTCAGTCATGTAATCATGATTGCGGTACTTATTAAGCACAAAGCCCACCAGCAAACTACACACAACAACACCTAATAGGTTCCAATGAAAATGGCTACCGCTTGGATCAGGAAATAACGCAATTAATGTTTGTGAAATGGCTAAACTGCCAACGGCTAAAGCAATTACACAAGCAATAATTACTTGGTTTAAATGTTTACGGTAACGGGCTTTATCTATTTGAATAAGTTTCATAACAACCTAAAAAACTTGTGAAAAATAAAAAGTGAAAAAAATTTCACCCCTTTTTTATTTGCCAGCCGTTTTAGCTATGAAAGCAATTATCCAAAGAGGAACGGCTATGCATACTTTACCACTAAACTCAGCAAGCTTGAATAACAGCAATGCTGCTTTAAAGACAACCGCAGCAATTATTGGTGGTGGTGTCATGACCTTTGCAGCATTTGCATTTATGCAGTACTTAATTTCTGCTGAGCAAAGAGCCGATGTAAAAACAGGCCCAGACATCACGGTTGAAATTTATGAAGTACCGGAAGACTCAAAAGTACAAGTAAAGCAAACACTGCCGCCACCGCCAGTTGCTAAAATGCCACCAAAAGTACCACCGCGGCCAACCATTGATACGACCGATACAGTTGTGGTAGCTGATTTAACACCAACAATGACATTCGATAACATTGGCGACACACTGAGCAAAACTATTAATCAACCAACAGGAGATGCAACGCCAATTGTGCGTATTAACCCTAAGTACCCTCCGGTAGCAGCTCGCGACGGCATTGAAGGTTGGGTGCAAATTAGCTTTAGTATTTCACCGACTGGTGAAGTGATTGATCCTGTTATTATTGATGCTGAGCCAAAACGGGTATTTGACCGTGAAGCAATTCGCGCGATTAAACGTTGGAAATATCGCCCTAAAGTTGTTGAAGGTGTGGCACAATTGCAAACAAACCAAAGCGTTCAACTTGATTTTAAAATAGATGGATAACTGCCTATGCTAATGAGCATCAAGACATGGTTATTTGACAAGCCAAACACAGATTGTTTGGCGCTGTATGCCAAAACGGGCGACAACCGTTACCTTAACCAACTCGTTGCTCAATACGGGAATGATCTTTATCACTATCTAGTCACTCAAAGTGATAAAGATCTTGCCCTTGATATATGCCAGCAAACCTGGTTAAAAGTTATTGATAAACGCAACTTTTACAATGATCAAAACAACCCAAAAGCGTGGCTTTTTCGATTAGCTCGTAATTTATTAATTGATGAATTTCGTAAGCAGCAAAAGTTCGTTGAATTAGAAGACAACCAACTATTTTCTGAATCTCAGGATGCAAGTTATCACTATGACTACGAAGCCTTTGATAAAGCACTTATGGCGCTTAGCTTTGTACAACGTGAAGCGCTGACCTTACAACAAGAAGGCTTTAGTCTCGAAGACATTGTTGCAATCACACAAAATAACCCAGAGACCATTAAAACTCGGCTGCGATATGCCCGTCAAAACCTGAAACAACAACTAGGAGGCCATCATGAAGCGTAACGACGAGCAATTCGATGCTGATTTAAAAGCACATTTTCAAAAACGTAAGGCAGAGCACAGCTTAAGCAGCGACGAGCTTTCACATATGCAAAAGCCACAGTCGGCAACGCCAAGACCACAACGCTTTTTAGGCCTGCAAATGACCGGTGTTTTTGCTGCTTTAGCGATTCTTGGTTTTGTCATGCTGCAATACAACAACCGTGAATTAACCGATGTTTACGCCGTGGATTTATCGGATTATCAATGGCTTGAAGTACACGAACTCGACGCCAAAGGCAGCTATGTGAGTAATCTTAAACAACAAAAACAAAGCCTAGATGCTAACTACCAACAAGCATTAGCCAATCACCAAGCCCGCACCAGCTTCACCGGCCGTCTAGTCAGTGTTGATAACGACTGGTATATCGCCGACTGCGAGCAAAATGTCATAGTACAAATTAAACAATCACTCCTTGAAGAACTACAAAAACACGGCACCCTAGATACACATATTCACCAAGGTGACCTACTGGCCCTAGACCAGAACAAACAAGGCCAAATCATCGCACTCAAACAACTGACCCATGAGGCGGAAAATTGTACGAGTTAGCGAGCTCGTAGGTTGGGTAGAGCGTAGCGAAACCCAACACACTCAGAGCAGTCAGATTTAAAAAAGTTAGCGAGCTACAAGGGGAAAGAGTAAAGGAGTACCGTGGGCGTGAAATTTATTTCGCGCGATTCTCTCAATTTATGCGGCTGTAAGTCGGGCTTTAGCCCGCCACGTATGAGTGATAAAACATGTTTCGCCATAAATGACGACCTACGTGACGTTGGTTAGAACGGAGTGAAAACCAACACACTCAGAGCTTTCAGCTATCAGATTTAAAACAACCTAGCGAGTTACAAGAGTAAAGTCGCAAGTTTTTAGGTAGCAGCTGGTTTACCCCGCGTAGTTAGTCTTCAGATGTCAGATCATTCTTCTGACATCTGATCCCTAATATCAATCTCACTCCCCTACCTTCGGCAACATGCTTTTACTAATCACTTCAAATGTATCTAAGTCTACCAGCATAGAGTAAACTTCATCGTTGTTAATAAATACAACGAATAAATTGCCTTCAGCGTTGAGGTTAGACTCTACAATGCGGTTGTAACCTGAAATAACTTCGCTGTAGTTTGAGCCATCAATCTTGCTTAGCGCGAAGGTGCGCTTATCTTTGCCATCGAGCAGTTTGTCGTTGTTGGTATCGTTTTTGATAACTTCGTAAGAAACGGCCTTAGGAGCATTGGCTTTTTGCTCATTGTAAACTCGAGTATCAAACTCTTCGTAATGGCTTAAAGCACCAAACTCTATGATCAACTGATCCGTTGTTTTAAATAGCCACTTGGCGTGATTGGTTTTGTCATTAAGAAACAAAATGTTCTTTGAGCGCGTAGGTCTGTATTTATAACCACCGCTAAAATTATTGTAAACTGTTACATCAGCTTTCACCTCGATATCCAGTTTTTCTGATTCCAACGGGATAAAGTAAAAATCACTCCCCTCGACCTTACGCGGGTAACCCAGTTTCCACTTTTCTTGCTGCTTTTCATCTTCAGCTAAGTTTAGTGTTTGTTGCTGAACATGGTTATCGGACTTTAGTAAGTAAGCAACAAAGTTATACCCTATTGCTGCTGCTCCAATGATTAAGCCCATAAGTAAAATTAGGCCGTTAACATTCCACACCCATTTAAAAAACTTTTCTGTCTTCATACGACTGGTTAAATCCTTTTAAGAATAAGAACTTGCTAAGCTAGCAGATTTAAAACAAGTTAGCGAGTTACAAAGGGAAAGAGTAAAGGAGTACCGTAGGCGTGAAATTTATTTCGCGCGATGGTTCAACGAGCCATCAGCTTTCAAACTGACGGCTAATACTCCACTCTTTACCTCGCTTTTCCTACCAATAATCGCACATTGCTCTAATGTTAATAACAATTTAATGCTGAACCAGCTAGGCTAGTAACATCGTGTTTAAATATTATGGAGTTACCATGAAAAGGTCTTTGTTTAACAGTTTAATCATTACCTCAATTAGCTTGTCGAGCTTGCAAGCGTGTGCTCAGCCGGAGCAAAAGATCCCTCTGGATGCTAGCGCTAATGACTACAAGCTAGAATTAGTAAGTGAAGGAATTCAAATTCCGTGGGGTATGGCTTGGCTTAACGAGCGTGACTTACTCGTCACCGACAGACGTGGCGAGCTTAGATTAATTCGTGATGGCAAACTCGTTGAGCAAATAGTTAAAGGCACACCTAAAGTACATGATGAAGGTCAAGGGGGCTTATTAGACATAGAGCTTGATCCGAACTTTGCCGACAATGGCTGGATTTACTTTTCGTACTCGGGCTATGAAGGCGATGGTGAGGGTTATAACACCTCGATTATGCGCGCCCGCTTTAAAGATATGGCTCTTATTGATCAGCAATTATTGTTTGATGGCGAGCCAAATATTAAAACAACAAAACACTATGGTTCGCGTATTGAGTTCGATAAACAAGGTTACTTGTACTTCTCTATTGGCGACCGTGGCAAAAGGGACGTTCACCCACAAAGCCTTGACTATGATGCAGGCAAAATTCACCGTATCAATAGCGATGGCTCTATCCCTAAATCAAACCCGTTTTATAACCATAAAACAACTCACAAAAGTATTTATTCATATGGACACCGTAACCCTCAAGGTATGGCGATGCACCCAGAAACTGGGGTTATATGGAGTCATGAACATGGCCCGCGGGGCGGCGATGAAATCAACATAGTTAAAGCAGGTGCTAACTATGGTTGGCCTGAGATCACTTATGGGATCAACTACATTGGTACAAAAATTACTGACGAAACCAGTCGCGAGGGAATGGAACAACCTGATTGGTATTGGGTGCCTTCAATTGCCCCTTCTGGAATGGAATTTATCACCAGCGATAAATACCCGCAGTGGCAAGGTCAAATTGCCATAGGTTCGATGAAGTTTGGTCACCTTGTTTTGGTGAAACTTGATGGTGACAAAGTAACAGGCCACAGCAAGGTATTTGAAGGTGTAGGTCGCGTGCGCAGCCTAGCCACCCACCCTAATGGTGATTTATACCTAGGTGTTGATGGTGTCGGTGTTTATAAGGTTGTACCTAAATCGTAGGTTGGATAGAGCGAAGCGAAACCCAACACCTCAGAGCTATCAGCTTTCAGCCGTCAGCTATCAGATTTAAAACGAGTTAGCGAGTTACAAGGGGAAAGAGTAAAGGAATACCGTAGGCGTGAATTTTATTTCGCGCGATGGTTCAACGAGCCATCAGCTTTCAAACTGACGGCTGACGGCTGACGGCTGACGGCTGACGGCTGACGGCTATCAAACTTGAACATACGACTTACGTTACAAGCAATAAAAAACCACAGACTCCTCTGTGGTTTTCTACTTATAACTTAAAGCTTTCAGCTATTACTTATAAAACAATTATGCTTGTCACTAGGTAAGCAATAAAAGTTAGCGCACCGCCGAATAAGGCATATGGCATTTGAGTTTTTACGTGCGTTAATAAATCACAGCCTGATGCAATGGCCGATACTGCGCTGGTATCTGAAATTGGCGAGCAGTGATCGCCAAACACACCACCACCTAAAATAGCAGCAATGACCAATGAAGGTGGTAAACCTAATGCTTGAATGAGCGGTACACCAATTGGAATAAGTATTGCGAATGTGCCCCACGAGGTACCTGTGGTAAATGAAATTACTGCACCCGTTAAAAACAGCACTGGCACAACCAAGTAAATAGGTAAGAAATCACCGACTAGCCCGGCTACAAACACACCCGTACCTAAGTCTTTTAAGCTTGCACCTAAAGTGAGTGAAAGTAATACAATAGACACTAATGGCAGTAACTCACCCATTCCTTTAAAGCCAATATCAACCAGCTTATGATGCGTAAATTCACGCGAGCTAATCATTAAAAAGTAAGCCACAACACAAGCTAAAATAGTTGCATACAGCACTGATTTAGAGCCGCTGCCGCTGGCAATATCGCCATCGCCAGTCCAGAACATAAAACCAACCATGCTACCAATTAAAGTGATAAGTGGCACAAGCATGTAACGCGCTTTTGAGCCTTTGACTTCTTCTGCAAGCTCCGTTTCTTGTTGTTCAAAATTTTCTTCTGCTTGCTTTAATGGGCCATGTACCTTGTCGAAAGTAATCGTATAAAACACGATAAGTAGCGCGATAATGGCATAGAAGTTATAACCAATACTGCCCCATAATACCGATACAGCTGACTCTTCCATTTCGTAGTTGCCAAGCAAGCCCAACACATAAGCGCCCCAACCATTTAGCAAGATTAAGATACACACAGGTGCACTAGTACTATCGATAATGTAAGCAAGGCGCGCTCGGCTCATTTTAAATTTATCAAACAAACCACGCGATAAAATCCCCGAGGTTAATACACTTAAGTTCGATTCAATGAACACCGCAATACCTGAGAACATGGTTAAGTAACCCACTTGGCGCTTACTTTTTGCAACCCCTTTGTTCATCAGTAAATTAACCGTCGCAGCCACACCGCCAGATTCACGAATGTAGGCAAGTAAAGCACCGATTAGAACACTAAAAATAAGGATACGGCTATTACCAGGGGAGCTGGCAACTTCAATGACTCGCTCTATGGTATTAATAAAGGTGAAAAACAAGGTATTACCTTCACCATTCAGAGCAAGTAAAAACTCAGACGACGCAACAGCGACTAATAACGCCATGATCACTTCTTTGCGCCAAAACACAATTAAGATAGCAATCAAGGGTGGTAAAATTGAATACCAAGACATAAAAACCCTTTTAAATTAAGAACAACATTTTATTTTTATTATGCGAAAACTTGCTAAGCTTAATGGCTTTGCCACCAAACTCAACTTAATTCGACTAGTGATTTAATATACTCTCATAAATCAGTGAGATAATAGAGCCATACTTACCTGTTTCAAAACGCTTGCCGACAAACTGGTAATTTTTTTGCGAGCCTTCAATAGGGGTATGACGCGCGTTGGTTAGTAGTACAATAGCAAGGTCGTATTCGGGGTCAATAACGGTTACAGTGCCTGTCCAGCCCGTATGACCATAAGCCCGCGGGCTAGCATAAGGGCCAAAATGCCATTTGCGCGCTTGATGCCCAGCGCGTCTCCACCCTAACCCATAGGTCTCATCGCTTGCTTGGGAGTTTGTGAATTGCTCAAGTACTTGTGGCGTAAAAATTTGTTTGTTGTCGTAACCGCCACCATTGAGTAACACCTGCATAAGTACGGACAAGTCACCAGCGGTACTAAATAGCCCCGCATGCCCCGCTACACCACCTAAAGCATAAAAGGCTTTTTCATCATGTACTTCACCTTGCAGTACATCGGTTCGAATGTTTTCAAACTCAATGCGACCACCTCGGGTGTTGCCGTTAATCTCAGTAGCTGCAATCTGTGAAGCTAAAAAGCCTTTTTGCAATGGATTATAAACCGTATGTGTTAAACCAAGCGGCTGATAAACTTGGCTCTCAACATAGGTATCGAGCGCCATACCGCTGATACGCTCAACTAATACACCAAGCAACATATAATCGATATCAGAATATAGGTGTTTTACGTTACGACCAGCCACAAAAGGCACGCCTGTTAATAACAGGTTTTTAGTACGTAGGCTGTTTTGAGAAAAAAAGCGCTCACCAAATTTATTGTCTTTACGATGAAAATCAACCACTGCTGGGTAACCCGCACTATGGGTGAGTAAATCTTTTACTAAACGTTGTTCACGACCGCTGCCTCTAAATTCTGGTAGGTAATAGAACAGCGGTTTTTCTACGTCGAGTTTTCCTTCGCTGGCAAGCTTCATCAGCGCAAAGTTAGTGGCAAACATTTTTGAATTTGAAGCTATATCAAACAAGGTATCGTTTTGCATGGCTTGTGGGCTTGCAAGCTCACTGCCATCAGCATGGTACTTTTTAGCCGCGCCATAATGGCTTAGTTTGATCAACTTGCCATCTTTAATAACGGCAAGTACTGCACCCGGAAAGCCCTCTTTAATCTCTTGATTAATTAACTCATCAACGGCACTAAAACGCTTTTGACTGTTGTTTGTATCAAGCGTTGGGTAAGGAAAACGTAAGGTTAAGCTTGCCCCTTCAGGCAACACATTCTCTACCTTATAAGTGTTAATGCCATCGCGGGTGCGTTTAGCTAAACTGTATTGATATATTTTTTCGGCTGTTAATGGTGAGGCAATATTAATTTTTTCACCATTAATGAAAATATCAGCACTGGTTGCATCTTGATTTTCTATGATGATTTCACCGCGGCCTTTATAGGCTATAAAAGTGCCTCGGTCGTTCACTAGCGCGCGGCTACTCGGATCAAGCGCCGGAATACGCGCTACAACTTGTGCATTGGCCAGTGTTTTTGGCGCAGGCTCAACCGCTTGCTGTTGCTGCTGATATTCTTTAAATAACCGCTCAAGCTTTTTAGGAAAGTACTTATCTAGTAATGCAAATAGCACAGCGGCACTTCTTGCATCACTATTACCGCTTACATGCCAAGGCAAAAAGTGCATTTGAAAAGCACTTAGGGCATCGAGCGTTTGCGAATCAAGCTGACCCGTTGCAATCACCTCATAGCCGTAACTGCGCAATGCTTTTTGCATTAATTCAACAGAAGGTTTTGATGCACTAAATAGCTGCCAATACTTATCAACGGTGTTGCTGTCATACCACGCACCGATACCTGCTTTATACAGTTGATACCAAGGAAAACGCGGGCCTGGGTCGTTCTTACGGCTTGGGGCAATATCAGAATGGCCAATAACTTGAGTTGGGCCGATATCTGGATTACGAGCAAGAATATCTTTGCTTAGCTTGATTAGTAGTTCAATTTGTTTGGCATCATAGTCTGGAAAAATACATAACTTGCTGGCGTCATTTTCCATCGCAAGCTTAGTTTGCTCCGGAGTATGGCAGCTTGGTACATTCACTATTTCAATACCAATTGAATGATCATTTAAATCTTCTCGGCCTTGCCAAAAGCTGCGTCCGGCGTGCCATGCTCTATCTTTTTCATCAACTAGCTGAATAATTTCTAAATCATCTTTTGGGTAACTAGGATCGCCTGATTCGGGTAATAAATAATGTGAACTCAATCCCCCTTCATCCACGAGCGCACGCATTGATTTTTCGTAATCAATAGCGGTGTAATGCATCACTAAGAACTTAACACGATGGCTGTAATTAGCTGATTGTGTGTAGGTATATGGATTACTGGCACAGCTTACTAATAATGCCGCACTACTGAGATAACACAGCTGTTTAAGTAATGTTTTCAAAGGGGTAAAACTCATAACAGATTCATACCTGATGATTTAAGCATTGACGATTCTCAGCAATACAGTAGCAACACCCACTTAACATGTAAAATATTTTATTTCACATTTAAAGAATAAAAAGCATACATTATCGCTAAGTTACTAAAAATAGGGCTTTCTCAATAATTAGTGTTGTATCTATTATGGAATAAAACTATATTATTCCATCTAAATTAAGAAAAATATTCCAAACTTAGGTCTGCTAAAACAAAAATAAGTCGTCGTGTTAAGCAAACAATGCGCCCAAGCCCTGTGTTTATAATAGAACCATGCTTTGCGTTTTGACTAAGTTAAGCAAACAAAGTGAGCCCTATGTCTACTTTTGTAAAAATTAAAGCCTTACGCCAATCTCTATCGAGCAGCGAAGCTAAGCTTGCTGACTTTACGTTAAATTCAGCGAATGCGATTCGTAATTTATCATCGGTTGAACTAGCAAAAGTGGTTGGTGTAAGCCAATCGAGTGTGGTGAAATTTTCGCAAAAGTTAGGTTATAAAGGCTTCCCTGCTTTTAAACTCGCAGTAATTGATGCCCTTAACGATGAAACGAGCGAACCTAAACTACATGGCAAGATCACCCTTAATGACTCGCTAGAGCAAATCGCCGAAAAACTATTAAGCAGTAAATTGGCGGTGTTAACCGAAACAAAAAACCTCAACGAAGCGCCTGCCGTCGAAAAAGCGGTAGAGCTATTAAAATCAGCAAAACGTATTCTGATTTGTGGTTTAGGTGGCTCAGCGCTGGTTGCAAAAGATTTTTCTTATAAATTACAAAAACTCGGTATGCCTGCGATTGCAGAGCCAGATGGGCATGCACAACTTGCGTATGTTGCGACCTTTTCGAAAGGTGATTTGGTCATCGCGATTAGTGAATCAGGTATGACTCGCGAAATTGCCGAAGTCGTTAAGCAAGCCAAGAAAAATTCAAGCTCGGTGATCTCAGTGACAAAATTTGGCAGTAGCCTTGTTGCTGACTCAGCAGATGTAAAACTTTACTCGGTTGCTGAGGGTGAGTCTGTACGTTTATCGTCAATTTTAGCGCGAACGGCACAAGATTTTGTCATTGATATTTTGTTTATAGCCCTAACGCAATCAAGCCGTCAAGGCCGTAAGTTACTAGAACATTCTAATGAAGTTGTTGGCGAATTTAAGAATAACTAATTTCTTCATTAAAGTTACTTAAATACTAAAAAGCAGCTTAGGCTGCTTTTTTTGTGTCTATTTTATATTTGTAATTAACAATTCATTTTTACCCTCTAAATCATTTACTCGTTTAGCTAAGGTACTGACCAAAAAGTCATAATTTCTTACAAAGTTTTGCTAACACTAAATTAGCCACTCGCTAAGGCAAGCCATTGCTAAGCTTTACCTAAAATCGGTTATATATTTTATTCCTAAAAACACACCTTAAAACAAAAAAATATTCTTGACCACATTCAATAACACCTGTTTAATATATGGGCAACATAATTTTAAAGTTCATAAGTCTCAATTGGGTAAGTAGTCCAGCAAAGCATATAAATATAAGGACGGGAAACAATGAAACAACATGCATCCACACTCGCAATGAGCTATATAGCAAAAGCGACTAGCAATGCACTTCGCGCAAAGAAAACAGCCTTAACCGGTGTTGTTATGGCCGCGGCACTCGCCAGCGCGCCAGCCTTTGCAAATCTAACCGGGGGGATCAAAGGTAAGGTATCATCACCAGAAGCACAGCAGTCACTGGCGGGGATCACCGTTACAGCAAAAAGTAATGTGATGCCAAAACCACGTACTGTCGTTACACGAGAAGACGGCAGCTACGACTTACCACAATTAAAACCGGGTACTTATGAACTGACTTTCACCGATAAAAACGGTGTAACTCAAACCATGACTGTGGATGTTTTACTTGAACAAACTTCGAGCCTAAACGTCACTATGGGTGGTGCTAACGAAAACGTTGAAGTCATCACGGTTACCGGCAGTAAATTATTCCGCCAAGGTAAGTCTGCACTAACTAACTCATTAGGTGAAGAAGCAATCAACAGCGTGCCTGTTGGTCAAGATTATCGTGACCTATTAAAACTTGTACCGGGTGTTGAGCTTTCGGCAAATACAATTTTAGGTCCGTCAGCGGGTGGTTCTGGGGTTGATAACTCTTATGGATTTGACGGTGTAAATGTTTCAATGCCAATGTTTGGTAACTTAGCATCAGAGCCATCAACTCACGACGTTGCTTACGTTACTATGGACCGCGGTGGTGCAAAAGCGGTTGGTTTTAACCGCTCAGGCGGCTTCTCAATTAACACCGTATCAAAATCAGGTACTGACGAGTTTCACGGCAATGTAGAATACAAAGTACAACCAAAAAGCTTTGTTGCAACACCTGTTGGTGAAGAAAGCTATGAGCTCGATAAAAGCTGGTTAACAGCAAGCTTAGGCGGCCCACTTATTGAGGATACCTTATATTTCTATACCTCTTATTATCGCCCAGAAGAAACTCGCTCGAATAAAGATACTGCCTATGGTGGCGTTAAAGAATATGAAAGTATCCGCGATGAATACTTTGGTAAATTAACTTGGGCGCCAACTGACGATATTTTAATTAATATTTCACAACGTACATCCGACAAAGAAGTTAAAGGTGATTCAATTGGCGCTTACGAAACTGACAGTGTATCTGTCGGTAGTAAAGCTGACCAAGATATTTTTACTTTAGATGGCTCTTGGATTTTAGGCTCTGCAACCACTCTATCATTCCAATACAGTAAGTTTGAATTAGAAACAGGTTCGAAACCAGATACAGAGTTGAGTGTCGTACCTTCATTAAATAGTCAGCTTGATGTTAACAACCTTACTCAGATGGGTTACTTCTCGGTACCAAGCCTTAGAGACTATGATCCTGAAGAAGGCTTCACTGAAGAACAAATTGCTATTTACAATGCTGGAGCTACCGGATTAATTAATACCTACGGTTACACGGAAGATGGAGTGTTAAAAGGCGGTGGTGGAGTTGGCGCTTATTCACAATATGACAATATTAACTTCTATCGTGATTCGTTTGAAATTAGCTTAGAGCATGAATTTGACTGGGGTGACACATACCACACGCTTCACTTTGGTGCTAAGTGGGAAGAAAGTGAAGAGCAACTTACCCGATTATCAAATGGCTGGGGACGCATCTCTTACCTTGGCGGTTTAGTCGATGCTGATGCAGACACTGAGGGCTTTGACCCTGCCGATGCCATTTATCGCGCACATGTACAACAAATGAGTCTGGCAACCGAAGATGGAAGCACAGTCTCAGGTATCGATTCTGAAATGCGCAGCCTCAATTTCGAAATAAACGATACTATTGAGCATGGTGACTGGACTTATAATATCGGTTTACTTGTGAGCCAAGATACTTGGTACGGACAAGGCTTAAAAGCGAAGTCAGGAACCGTTTCAGGTTATGAGTTGGCTCCAGGAAATAAGTACGAAATGTATAAAACAGATTGGAGTGATATGCTTCAACCTCGTTTAGGTGCAACCTGGACATACTCTGGCGAAGATTCAGTATTTGCGAACTTTGCTATTTATAACCCTGAAGCAAGCTCTTTGGCTCGTGCAGCTTCATGGGATCGTAATACTCGCGCTGAAATTGAATTACTACTTGATGAATCAGGTAATATTCTTTCTGCGTCACCTCGACGCGGCTCGTCAGGTAAAGCATTCCAAGAAGGCATGAAGCCTCGTCGAATTAATGAGTTCACGCTTGGTACCACTAAATACGTGGGTTCTGATTTAGTATTACGTGCTCACGTACGTCACCGTAAAGGTATGCATTTTTGGGAAGATATGCCAAACACTGCACGCTTAACTGACTACTCTGGCGTTGATGCTGATGGCGTACCGCAACATATTGCAGATAAAGGTTTATATGTAGATAACCTAGATGAAATCCGCGATGAAATTGGTGGTTCTTCTTATGTGATTGCTGAAGTCGATGGCGGTGAAACCAAATATTGGGAAGCCAGCATCGAAGCTGAATACTTAGGTGAAAACAGCTACATCAATGCTTCATATGTTTGGAGCCATTACTACGGTAATTTCGACCAAGACAATACCACAACAAGTAATGATGCAAATAACTTTATCGGCTCATCATACTATGGTGATGGTCGCGGTCGTTACTCATGGGATAACCGATACGGGACTCTTTCCGGTGATAAGCCACATAAAGTTAAAGTGTATGGTTACTACACTGTGCCGTGGGAAGCAAACATTGGTGCTTACTTTGTATTCCAATCTGGTCAAGCTTGGGAAAACTGGGATGGTACTATGTATGGTTATCCAACCAGCCATGTTAGCCGCTATGCCGAGCCTGCAGGTTCTCGAAGAACAGCAAGTCACTGGCAACTTGACTTAAACTACACCCAAGACTTTAAGTTCTCAGGTGATATGGAATTACAATTCCGCGCAGATATATTTAATGTCTTTAACCGCCAAACAGGTTACAACAAAAACCCATATGTACTTGATGAAAACTATGGTGAATCACGCAGTTACTATAACCCGCGTAGTTTGCAGCTTTCAGTTAACTTCAAGTTCTAAGTTAATCAATCCTGTTGGGGCCGCTATTGCGGCCCTTTTTTATGCCTCAAAAACAGTAAAAACTTAAATTGTACAAAATGCTTTTGCAGCATCTATATTAGCCGCTTCTTTCATGAAGTAGTCTAGCTGCACCGTTCGGGTTATCGCTCGTGACTCGCTGTTACTTTTACTTGCCTGCCACAGCCAATGTTTAAGTGACTCTCGCGACACATCGACAAACAGCCCTTCTGGGAAGCTCTCTACAAAACGGATATCGGTGGTATTACCTTGTTTATCAATAGTAATAATAAAGCGCGCACAACCTGTCTGCTTAGATATTAAAGCAGCTTGAGGATAGTTGGGCTTTGTTGCATGTTTAAGTGTCCACAGCTGCTCTGCTGCGTTTTTATCATCACGAAGGTCGAGCACATCGGTTGAGTTACTTGTTGCACTGTTTGGAAGTTGTGAGCAACCAGCGAGTAAAGCAAATGCAGCAATTAAATGAACTTTCATGGTATATCCTTATAAATCAAGTCCCTGAATATACCACAATTAATTTTTAGAAATATAAAAAACGAGGCAAGCGCCTCGTTGTTATTTATCTAATTATTATTGATACAGCAAATATGGCGTTCGCTTGCGTTTAAAAGCGTTCAAATCCGCTTGCCAGCTTTGCTTGATTTGTTGCTCAGTTTGGCCAGCTTCAATCGCTAAACGCAATTTATCAGTTCCTGCAAGTTTATCCATAAAACCAGCTCGTTCAAAAAACGTTTGATCATTCGCGCTCAACTGTTGATAAGCCGAAATAAACAAACTTAAATCTAAACCTTGAATATCAGCATCTCGTAAGTCTTGACCAAATACTTCAACCCCTTTGAATTTAGGGTGCATTGAAGCGCCTTTAATCGCCCTAGGCGTAAAACTAAATTCGCCCAGTTTAACTGGCGAGTAACCGACAACTTGAAACGGAAAATCAGTGCCACGGCCAATAGTCACAGGCGTTGCTTCAAAGAAACACAAAGATGGATAAAGCGCAATTGATTGGGCATTTGGTAAGTTAGGGCTTGGCTTTATTGGTAGCTCATAAGCCATAGCACGGTCGTAGTTTGTAACAGGCACGACACTTAGCTCAAGCTTATCTGCGTCATTTATCCAGCCTTCGCCTTTGATCATTTGAGCAAGTTCAGCCACTGTCATACCGTGTAGAACAGGAATTTCGTGCATGCCAACAAATGAGCGAAATTGTGGGTCAAGAATAGGCCCATCAACATAGGCAATATTCGGATTAGGTCTATCGAGTACCACAACCTGTTTACCATTTTCAGCGGCAGCTTCCATTACGTAATGCATTGAGCTGATGTAAGTATAAAAACGCACACCAACATCTTGAATATCAAAAATAATGACATCTAGATCTGCAAGCATCTCAGGGCTTGGCTTTTTATTACTGCCATAAATCGACACAACATCAATGCCGGTTTTAGCATCTACTGTGCTTTTAACGTGAGCACCGGCGTCATGATCGCCGCGAAAACCATGCTCTGGGGCAAATATTTTGCCGATCACTACGCCATTATCAAGTAATGCATCAACCAAATGTTGACCACTCACCAGTGACGTTTGATTAACGACCAAGCCAACACGTTTACCTTTTAATGCAGGAACATAAGCTTGAAAATTGGCTGCGCCAACCTGTAAAGGCTGTGCATTTTTAGGCGCTTGTGCAGGTGTTTCTTGGCAACCTAAAAGCGCAAAACAACTAAGAAGTAAAATAACTAATAAACGCATTATTCTTCAACCGCCTTACGTAAAAAGCCACCTGCTTTTGACAATAACTGTTTTGCTTCAGGAGCTGGTTTTCCGGTCAACACAATTAAAATAGCCAGTTTTGCGCTTTGCCCTGCTTGCTTTAATGCATCAACGGCTTGCTGCTGCGAACACTCTGTTGCTTGCATCACAATACGAATAGCACGAGCATGTAGCTTTTCGTTACTGGCATTTACATCAACCATCAGGTTTTTATAGACTTTACCTGTGCGGATCATGCTGGCTGTACTTAGCATATTCAACACCAGTTTCTGTGCAGTGCCCGATTTCATACGTGTAGAACCAGTCACAGCTTCTGCACCAACTACAGGGCAAATACCAATTTGTGGTAAACGCATCACAGCTGAGTCTGGGTTACAAGTAACACCCACAGTGACACAACCTAACGATTTAGCGTATTCAATTGCCGAGCAAACATAGGGGGTACGGCCACTGGCAGCTATGCCAACCACGACATCTTTACTGGTTAAACTCACATTTTTTAAATCTTCAACAGCAAGTGTTGTACTATCCTCAGCGCCTTCTACGGCTTTTTTAACCGCGGTGTCACCACCTGCAATAATACCGAGCACTTGCTGATCGCTAACGCTATAGGTAGGCGCACATTCAACTGCATCCAAAATACCTAAGCGGCCACTGGTGCCAGCGCCAATGTAGATTAACCTGCCACCTTGTTGAAATGCGTCAACCACATGATCGACAGCTTCACTAATTTGTGGGATCACTTGTTTCACGGCACCCGCTACTTTGTGATCTTCATTATTGATCTTAGTGAGGATCTCGGTGGAGCTGAGCAGATCGATATCCAAAGTGTCTGGGTTTTGCCCTTCGGAGACAATACCGTTTAACTCTTCGAGTAACTCACGTTGTTGCTTAAAGACGTGCTCAGGGCTCATTGGGTTGTCCTTTTTCAATAATGTCATGGTAATGCTTTGCCGCTAAAATGGCGGCACCAGTTAATGAATCTCCTTTACAAGGAGATAATTCGTTTTGTAAGGCACGTGGCAATAATGGTTGGCTGACTTTCGCTAAACCACCAATTAAAATCACCGGTAACGGCGAGTTACCTCGGCTTTTATTTATTAAACTAACCACCGATTGGGTGTGCTCTGTTAATACCGTTTTAGCCGCCTCACAGTCGTTTTGTAAGCTAAACACTAATGGGCTAAATGCTGCATAATCCGCAGGTTTTGCTTGTTTAAGCCAACTACTAATTGTTTGACGAGTGCATCCTAGCTGCTCACTCAAACGAACCGTTAATAGACTTTTTGGTAAATCATAAATATCTATATCGTTTAATAATTGCTGCACTGCCATCAGGCCGATGCGGGCACCACCGCCAAAATCATCAACGGAAAAGCCCCAGCCGCTCACCAACTTTGTTTGCTTTTGGGCGTTTAATCGTGCACCGACAGCACCGGTGCCAAGGGCAATAACCACACATGGGTCACCAAGATTAGCACCATATAATGACGTAATTGCATCACTGGTAATTTGCAAACTGGCAAATTCTATTTCGTAAACTAGCTTGAGCATCACTGTTAATTGCTCAGCAAGACTCTGAGATGAGCCACCAGCAACACCCATAACGGTGACAATTTCACTCGGCTTTGCGCCACTTTGCTGGCAAACATCACGGGTCACTTTAACAATGTTTTCTAACGCTAAATCAAGATCATTCGAAATTGATGCCGAACCCGCTTGGGCACGGAAAGTCGCACCACTTGCCTGCTCTTTTAGCTCAGCTAACACTTTGGTGCCGCCGCCATCGATGGCTAAAATATAGCGTAAGGCCATTTATGCGCTCTTCTCGTGTGCCGCTTTACCTAGGCAACATACAAGTGTTGCGAGCAATGTACCTATGCATAGCTGCCAAGTAAATCCTAAGTAAAAGCGCATTGACTCAGGTAGTAGCCAATCAATCATGTAGGGCTGCATTAATAAGGTCACCATAAAGCCCGCTATTAGCGCCGCTAACACTGAACCTTCACTACCTCGTTTGGTGAACAAGGTAGTAAAATACACACCTAACAAACCGCTGTACGAAAACACCATGACACTTAGCGCAAATTTTAATAATGGCATATCACTGTATTGCTGCCAGAAATAGCAAAGAATAGCCATAAGCGCTAAAGCAAGGCTTACTAAAGCCATGCCTACACGACCCGCTTTTACAAAGTGATGGTCATTTACTTGTTTATTGTGTTTTTCCAAGTAAGGGCGATAGATATCTTGTACGATGACTGAAGACATCGAACTAAGCCCAGAGTTCAAAGTAGAAATAGCGGCAGCAATAATACCCACGCTGACTAAACCTTTAACCCCGGCTGGTACTTCGTTTAATACGTAGTACATAAAGATAGTAATTTTTTCGCCATTAAATTCTTGTACGACCGTTTGCCCAGCTTCGCTATTCATTAGTGCAGGTTGCTGATAAACAATATACAGCAGCAAACCAATAAAGATAAAAATAGCCATAACTGGGATCACCATCACCACCGATAGTAATAACGCTTTACTGCCTTCTTTTGGACTTTTACAGGTTAATAAGCGCT
This sequence comes from Pseudoalteromonas sp. bablab_jr010, assembly GCF_016464105.1. Taxonomy (NCBI): domain Bacteria; kingdom Pseudomonadati; phylum Pseudomonadota; class Gammaproteobacteria; order Alteromonadales; family Pseudoalteromonadaceae; genus Pseudoalteromonas; species Pseudoalteromonas sp. bablab_jr010. Next base: position 38,103 of record NZ_JACDWV010000191.1, read on the forward strand.
GCGTCATATCTTGGTCTAAACCAAATGCAGCGATGTTTAATAGCACAAACCCCGTTAACACAGAGGCCATGTTAAACACACCTGACGGGCCAAAATCTAAATCAAATTTAAACAGCGCAAGTTTTGAATCTGCACCAGGACTTGGCTCATTCAGCGTTGCAATAATGGTTGAGAAATCAGCCGGAATAACACTCAACAAGCACCAAATAACCGCAATAGCCGCACTGACATAAACGATACTTTGCAGTACATCAGAATAAATAACGCTGCGAATGCCACCCAAAAAGGTATAAAGCAGACCCGCAAGCGCCAATACTAAAGTCGCGATGACCACACTATCGGCATCGATATTGCCATACAGAATCATCGCCACAGCAATCGCTGCCATGTATAAGCGGGCGCCACTGGCAAACACACGACCAAATAAATACATCATGCCGCTACGGCGCTTGGCCTTTGGCCCGATACGTTTTTCAAGCAGTTCATATACAGTGAACACTTTTTGCTGGTAGAACTTCGGAATTAAAAATGCCGATACTATGAAGGCCGCAATAAAGGCACCGATATTAGTCGCAATATAAGAAAAATCACCTTGATAGCCTTGATCAGGCCCGCCAATAAACGTTGCCGCTGATTGCGAAGTCGCTAAAACAGAAATAGCTACCATCCACGTTGGCATGCTATTTCCGCCTAGAAAAAAATCTTGGCTTGAGTTAGCGCGTTTGCGATTAAACCACCAGCCACTTAGCAATAAAATTGCACCGTAACTTGCGAATACTAGCCAATCGAGAAAAGCGTAATTTGCACTCATTTATTATCCTAACCCAAACCTTGATGGAATATATTATTCCATCATTATGACAAAATTAAAATACTTTTATTTCATTATTTTTATTTAGCTAAGTTAGGTAATTGCCACTGACTTTGCTTTTGTTGATATTGCGCTTTGGTTAAGCTGACTAATAGCGGCTTTTTACGCTCATCTAACCACGCAAGTAGAGCATCCATATCGCTTTCTGTCATCGCTGTACAACCTGCTGTTGGCTTACTTGGTGCCCGCCATAAATGCATAAAGATACAACTGCCCGCGCCATTGATATTGCTTGGGTTATGCTTAACAACAATGCCTTTTTTATAAAGGTTATCTTGGCTGTAAATATCACGACGCATCCATTCTGAAGAGTCTTTTACGGCATCTTCACCTACTTGTGCTTTATCAACCAATTGGTTGTAAAACGGTGAGCCTTTCACATCGATACAATAATCATTTACTGTCATTGCTTGATAACTAAGGTTCGTTTGTAATGAATCTAAATAGCCAAAAGCAGTACCAAGCTCAAAAATACCTGCCGGGGCTTTACCATCACCTTCTTGTTTTTGCTGACCCGGCTGTGCAGGATGCAGCCCCACTCCCCACGCAAGGCCAGTACGACCCAGTACCACCGCGTGTTGCTGGCCTTGTTGTTGCCAGCTACCAGCTGTTTTTTCAAAGCGATAAAGAGTGGCATCAATGGCATCACTGTCATTGGCCACCACCACCACGAGCTGTTGATGACTGTTATCAATAATAGTTTTAGGTAATTCTTTGCTGGCACAAGCCGATAAACTCATAACTGCAATAAGACTGACTAGTTTTTTCATGCTGGCCATACTCCGTTTATAATTAGTTCAAGCCCCGTTATTGATTCAATACCAAGACCTGGGGCTTCCGATAAGCGTATTTGTGGGCCGCTAAATTCAACGCCCCCTTGCACAGGGTCATATTGACCAAGGGCTGGGCCATCTAAATCGATTTTACTGATTTGCTGTGCTTTGGCAGAGGCTAAATGTGCAGCACCAGCTACGGCAATACTGCCCTCTAGCATACAGCCTATCATACACTCTGCTTGGTATTGGGCTGTGATATTAGCAATCTCAATTGCTCGGCTTAAACCGCCCGTTTTCATTAATTTAATATTGATAATATCAACTGCGCCAAGCTCTAAAAGTTGGATCACTTGCTTCGGTGAAAAGGCGCTTTCATCGGCCATAATCGGGGTGTTCACTCGCTCAGTAATATATTTTAGACCTTGAATATCACTGCTTTTTACTGGCTGCTCAACCAACTCTAATACCACGCCGGCTTGCTCAAGTTGCTGCAGTGCAAACACAGTTTGTTTGGCATTCCAACCTTGGTTTACATCTAAACGCAGCTGAGCCTTATCGGCAAAACTTGCATGAATTGCTTTTACACGTTCAATATCTTGATTAAGGTTATTGCCGATTTTTATTTTTAATACATCAAAGCCTTGCTCAATCGCTCGCTGACAGTCACCGAGCATTTTATCTATGTTATCGACACTAATGGTGATATCGGTTTTTAGCGCTGACTTACCACCACCAAGTAGCTTATACAATGGCGCTTGATAGAGCTTGCCCCACAAGTCGTAAACCGCCAACTCTAAAGCCGCTTTTGCACTACTGTTACCAACCACCGTTGATTGAATAATGTGGGTAAGCTGATTAATGTTTTCGATTTCTTGCCCCACTAATTTAGGAGCAATAAACTGCTGAATGACCGCTATCATTCCTTGATGGGTATCGCCTGTAATAACCGGAGTTGAGGCCGCAGAGCCATAGCCAATTTGACCACATTCAGTGTCGATTAAAACCACTAAATCCTCGATAAAACTCACTTCTCTCAGTGCGGTTTTAAATGGGGTAACTAATGGCACTTTGAGCTTTGCAAAGCGAACAGCTTTAATTTTCATACTGGCCTCTAACGAATACGCTTAATGTTATAAACACGATCTAAGTAGCTGGTTTCTTGCGATAATCTAAGTGGCAATAATGGCGTGACCGACACCCCATTCAAGGCACTACTATAAAAGCTACCATCACCTTTGTTATAACCTAAGCCTTTAACGTCATGAATAACATAAGGCTCACCGTGATGCTCTCCTAAGTACATCATTACATGACCCGGAATATAAATTAGATCGCCAATCGCCATGTTCTTAACCGTCGGCAACTTATCATCTGCCGCAGTATTTTTATCAAAACGACTATTTTGCCCGTATTCACTACTGCCTTGCTGGCCTGAATTACGCGGCATTAGTAGGCCAAAGCTCTTATAAATTTCACCAACAAACCCAGTGCAGTCGCGACCATTGTAATCATGGCCCCAACCATAACGCTCACCTAAAAACTTAAAGCCTTGTTTAATCAGATTCTGTTCGTTGTAGTCTAGGTAGCCTAAGTTTACATCGGCAGTTTTACTGATCATCGCCGGTTTAATTACAAGTTTGCCTTGCTCATCGCGGGTTGGTAACTGTACAACATGGCTAGCATAGCTGTTTTGGCCGTTGAGCAAATACGGTACTTGCTCACTATCAACCAATGGTAAGCGTACTCCCATATCGAGCTGCACTTCTGAGAGGGTTTCATCGCTTGGCACATAAGCAGTATTGACCTTTGCCCCAGTTACCACCAAAAAGTTAGCTTGTTCGCGATAAGCTTTTATTTTATCCGCATCAGCAAAGGCAAGATCTTTGGCTGGCGTCCATGCAAGGTAGTTGTAAGCACGAACTAACAACCATTTTTTATCTGCGCTTTGATGCAATACAGCAACCGCTTCGCCCGGAAACATACCGCTTTCTTGAAAACGATCTAAGTCTTGATCAAGGCCGCTATTTAATACCCGATCCCAGGTTGGAAAAGTGCGTAATGCGGTGCGCTTAACGACCACAGCAAAGCGTACCTCATTGTTATCTCCGACTTTGTTAAGGTTTAAGTTTTCCTGATATTTAGCAAAATCTTTCGCTGTGAGTTGGCGGCCATCGGTAAAAAAGCGCGGGCTTTTTGGAATTGAACTTGCTGAATGAATGGCGCTTGTTAGCTCGTCTTTAGTGAGCGACTTTTGAAATGAAAGAGGATCAACAATGTATTTATTATCTTTTACTAGTTTCTCGTTGAAGGCCGCAATTTGCGCCTCTGTCATGATCACTTTTGCCGATGCACCTTGTGCTAGCCAGTAGCTGGGCGAAAGCTGTGACTGCGTGACCCCGATAACATCTGATTGCCACCCCTCAGCATGCATAGGTGCACTAAAAGCAACACCTAAAGTAATTGATAAAGCGATAATTGAACGACGCATAGCTGTACCTTAATTCTTATTGAACGCGTTAATCTAATAATTTTGTAAAAGCATGCTGCAACTTTTGCTGCATTTGCTTACCGACTGTTGGTAAATTGGCTTCGTCGGCCCCCAAAGTTGACTGCTGCACACTAAAAGTAAACTCACGGCCACCTTGATAATTGCCTAAACACACATGTGCCAACATAACTGTTTCTGTGGTGGAGCGCGTTTCACTTGGCCCCCAGCCAATTTTTTGCCAAACACGCCACTGCCCATTCGTTGCGCTATCGAGCACTTCTTTTGCTGAGCGACTATCATTTGGTGCAATAACATTTGCCAATGCATTTGTAACGATATGACTGATACCCACCATCATACCGCCTACAGGAGCATGTTCATCTGTATGACCTGTGCCGTTAAGTAGCACATCAACATCACTTGCTTGTAAAAAAGGCATTTGCGTACTTGGTTCACGCTGATGACTAACCAGACGTTTTAACCATTCCGCTTGAGCAAGTGTGGTCATTGCTTTGTTGCCCGTTAAACCACAACCCTCACAACGATACCCCAAATAGCCAGGATCATCACTGCTTGCTTTGTACCGGCTTATCTTTGCATCAAGCTCATTATTAGCAGGGTTATGCCAGTATTCGTCTGATGGCATAAACTGCTCTGAGCCATATGCGCCGTTAAATAACAAACGCTGATCCTGTAGTTTTAGCCAGCCATAATTAAAAAGCCCACGTAAATACTCGCGCCCTGCTACATTGACAAAATAACTGGCTATCGCATTTGAATTACCATCGGCTTTGCCAAATGCTTCGTAACTATTGATACTGCTGATCAAATCAGCGAGTGCCGTATCACCAGCAAAAGAAGCTGCACCAAGCTCTGGGTGAGTTTGCCTTACTTTTGACAGCGCACCGCTAAACGCTTGAACCTTCGATGAGCTCCAAGGTTCATACAGCTCATTATGGCTGCCGTCACTTAAATACCGGTAAGCTAATTGCCCTGCTTGAACTTGATAATCGATTAGGAGTAGCTTGCCCGGTTGCTCTGGGGCTAAAAAATACTGCCAGTCGGCTGCCACTCTGTTTTGCCAACCTGCTTGCTGGTAATTAACCTCAGCCGCTGATTTATAGCCTTGCAGCTTAGTTTCACTCTCAAGCGATAAACAGCCAGTATTGGTTAAATCGTTTGGCAAAATAGCAGGCGCTAACATTACCTGCTCGAAGTATTGTTGGTCGGTTATCGGGGCTTTTTCAGTGCTTGTTTGACAACCTGCCAAGAGTATCAGGGTGCAACTTATAGCCAGCCTGTTTTGATATGCACCTTTCACATACATAAAATAAAATTCCCACTTGTTATTATTTTTGGAATATTTTATTAAATCTAACACAAATTGACCATGAAGCAAATTAACTCAATTTTTTAAACGTTTTTTGCATCCAATATTAGCAATTACTCGTTTGTTGATTAGCACCTTTCAAATAAGGATCTTTCAAATGAATAAGCTATGTATCAGTGTTGTAACCTTCTGCAGCTCTTTTAACGCGTTTGCTAATATAGAAAAAATAACGGTTTATGGTCACCGTACTGGATTAATTGGTGAGTCTATAAGCGCCTCTAGCGGTATTATTGGTCAGGGTGAAATAGAAAATAGACCCATGCTTCGATCTACTGAATTGCTTGAGTTAATTCCCGGTATGGCTGTCACCCAACACAGCGGCTCTGGAAAAGCGAATCAATATTTTATTCGTGGCTTTAATCTTGATCATGGAACAGACTTTGCCACGAACATTGATGGTATGCCTATCAATATGCGCAGTCATGGTCATGGGCAAGGCTATACTGACTTAAACTTTATAATTCCAGAAACAATTGCCACTGTTAGTTATCAAAAAGGCAGTTATGATGTGCGCCAAGGCGACTTTTCAACGGCTGGCAGTGCTTATTTTCATTTATCTGACAACCCTAAACATGATCAGCTCAGTATCACTGTAGGGGAAGATAACTTCTATAGAGGTGTTGCATTAGGGAGTACCTCAATCGGTAGTGGCAAACTGGTAGGCGCGACAGAGTGGCAAGTTTATGATGGGCCTTGGCAGGATATTAATGAAGACGTTAATAAAAAAAACGCATTGCTACGTTATAGTCGTGATTCAGAACAAGGTAACTTATCAATTACGGCAATGGCTTATGACAACAGTTGGAATTCAGCAGATCAGATCCCGCAAAGGGCTATTGAGCAAGGTATCATTTCAGAGCTTGGCTCACTCGATAAAACACTTGGCGGAGAGTCAAGTCGGTATAGCTTATCGACAAATTGGCAAGGACAAAACTTGTCAGTAAGTGCATACCTCATCGACTACGAGCTAAATTTATACTCTAACTTCTCATATTTCCTTAATGATCCAATTAATGGCGATCAGTTTAACCAACGAGATAACCGCATTATCTCAGGTGGAACACTAAGCTATCAATTTACAGCTAATGTAGGTGATATTCCCGTTAATCATACCGTTGGAACAGAGCTTCGGCATGATAATGTGAATAAAGTTGGCCTATACAATACACAAGCCCGAAAGTACCTTTCAACAGTACGACAAGACAGTGTCGAGGAAACAAGCTATACAGCATACTGGCAAACACAACTTCATTTAAGCCAACAGTTAGAGGCAACCCTTGGTGTTAGATATGATTATTTAGATGCTCACATTGATAGCGACAACAGTTTAAATTCTGGAGATGCAGATGATGATTTACTCGGCTTTAAGGCGAGTCTAACTTACTTATTTACTGATAACCTTGCTGGTTATGCAAACTGGGGGCAGTCTTTTCACTCAAATGATGCTCGTGGCGCAACCATTGCTCAAGACCCAGTAACATTTGAGGCAACAAACACCGTAGACTTACTCGTTAAGAGTAACGGTGCAGAGTTAGGGTTGCGCTACTTCGATGAGCAACAATTTAACTTTTCTGCAGCCCTTTGGTGGCTAGAACTCGACTCAGAATTGTTGTTTGTTGGTGATGCAGGTAACACTGAGGCCAGTGATGCATCACAGCGCTATGGTATAGAACTAAGTGCCTACTACTGGCTTAGTGACACATTAAGCTTAGATGCAGAAGCGTCATTTACGCATTCTCGTTTAGACATTAGCAATAACAACAACCGTATTGAGGGAGCTGTACCAGTGGTTGCAAGTGCCGGGATTAGCTGGCAGTTTGCACAACAGTGGCAAAGCTCATTACGTTTACGCCATATAGGTAAACGTATGTTGAGTGATGATGGCAGCAAACGTTCAGAGCCTTTAACTGTGGTAAATGGTTTAGTGAGTTATCAGCAAACTCATTGGAAAGCAGAACTTGAATTGCTTAACTTGTTTGATAGTAATGACCGTGACATTGATTACTACTACTCATCAAGACTAGCGGGCGAACCAACAGAAGGGGTAGAAGATAATCACTTTCACCCCATTGAGCCACGCACAGTTCGATTAAGCATGAGTTTTTTATTTTAAAGAATTCGCGACTGAAGTCGCTCCTACAACCATACCTACGCGAATTGCAGGCACAAAAAAACCGACTTTCGTCGGTTTATGTCACTTTAACTCTAATTGAGAGAAAGTGGCGGACGCGGGAGGATTCGAACCTCCGACCGCCTGGTTCGTAGCCAGGTACTCTATCCAGCTGAGCTACGCGTCCGCAGTATGTTTTGCATGTTTAAGTCGCGCATTGACCATGTCTTAAAGACAAAAAAACCGACAGCTTGTCGGCTTATATCACTTTCTAAGAGAAAGTGGCGGACGCGGGAGGATTCGAACCTCCGACCGCCTGGTTCGTAGCCAGGTACTCTATCCAGCTGAGCTACGCGTCCGCAGTTGCATTTTATAATCTTGCAATGATTTATCTTTATACTCGATGTGAGCTTTCAAATATGGCGGACGCGGGACGTCTCTTGAAAGAGTGAACCTCCGACCAAATTTGTATCTTTATACTCGATATGAGTTTCAAATATGGCGGACGCGGGAGGATTCGAACCTCCGACCGCCTGGTTCGTAGCCAGGTACTCTATCCAGCTGAGCTACGCGTCCACACGCACATTTGAATATTGCTAATTTATTCTCTTAGCAGAGCCAAAGTAAAAAGTGGCGGACGCGGGAGGATTCGAACCTCCGACCGCCTGGTTCGTAGCCAGGTACTCTATCCAGCTGAGCTACGCGTCCACACATATTACTTTCAAGACATGCCATTTTAAAAAAATGGTGGAGAAGGAGGGATTCGAACCCTCGATAGAGCTACAAACCCTATACTCCCTTAGCAGGGGAGCGCCTTCGGCCACTCGGCCACCTCTCCGTCTTGTGGGGCGTATAATAAAGACTTCAGGAAATATGTCAAACACTTTTCAAGGAAAATCGTACAGATGGTTATAGATTATCCACAACGCACAAAAACAACTCGTTTTTGTTTACCCTTTAGTCGTTTTTTCTTTATCACTCAACGGCTCAAGACCCGTCAGTGGGATTAGTTCATCTGTTAATTCGGCTAGGTATTGGTCTTGATAACCCAATTGTTGGAATTCGGCGATGCAGGCACGATAAAAAGCTTCACGTTGATGCTCGCTTGGCGTTGTCTCTACTGAAGACTGCGAAGGCTTTTTTGTCATTATTATTAAGTCCGTTTAAACGTTGAAGAGAATGGCGTAATGATGTCATATCTTGTCTAAAAATAATACTATCGGACTTAGAATTAGTAGAAAAACTTTACAACTTAGTAACTTCGTTTGAAAAATAATTCAGCATTTTCTTTTAGATCAGCTAATTACAATTAAATATAAAAATTGAGAGCAATAAAAATCAGAAAATTCTGATAACAAAAACGCCGCTAAAAAGCGGCGTTTTCAGAACATTTAGCTGATTAGTCAGCTTGAGGACGCATGTGTGGGAATAGGATCACGTCTTTAATTGTTGGTGAGTCAGTAAATAACATCACTAGACGATCGATACCAATACCCTCACCCGCTGTTGGTGGTAAGCCGTACTCTAACGCACGAATGTAATCTTCATCGTAGTGCATTGCTTCATCATCACCTGCGTCTTTCTCTTCAACTTGACGAGCAAAACGCTCAGCTTGATCTTGTGCATCGTTAAGCTCAGAGAAACCATTTGCTAATTCACGGCCACCTACGAAGAATTCAAAACGGTCAGTCACAAATGGGTTTTCATCGTTACGGCGCGCAAGTGGAGACACTTCCCACGGGTAAGCGGTAATGAAAGTTGGTTGAATTAACTTATGCTCAGCAGTCTCTTCGAAGATTTCACACAAGAACTTACCTGGGCCCCATACGCAGTTTTCTGGGATCTTAACGTGTACTTGCTTTGCGTACGCTTTAAGTTCTTCAAAATGGTTTTCAGGGTCATTAAATACCGCAGCATCAAAGTCTGGGTTGTACTTAAGGATAGCCTCGCTCATTGTTAAACGAGCAAAAGGTTGTCCAAAGTCGTACTCTACTGAATCAACAACTTCACCATTTTCATCTTTCGTTGTGTTTACCACAATTGGTGAACCAAGTACGTCTGTCGCAACAGTACGTAACATGTCTTCAGTAATGTTCATCAGGTCAATGTAATCCGCATATGCTTGGTAGAATTCGATCATCGTAAATTCTGGGTTATGACGCGTTGATAAACCTTCGTTACGGAAGTTACGATTGATTTCGAATACACGCTCAAAGCCACCTACAACTAAACGTTTTAAGTAAAGTTCAGGGGCAATACGTAAGTACATGTCGATATCAAGTGCATTGTGGTGTGTTACGAATGGACGTGCAGACGCACCACCTGGGATCACTTGTAGCATCGGTGTTTCAACTTCCATGAAGTCACGATCAGCTAAGAAACGACGGATACCTTCAACAACTTTTGAGCGAATACGGAAAGTTTCACGTGTCGCATCATTCGTAATTAAATCAACATAACGTTGACGGTATTTAGTTTCTTGGTCAGATAAACCATGGAATTTTTCTGGTAACGGACGTAATGACTTTGTCAGTAACTCGTACTCTGTCATTTCTACGTAAAGGTCACCTTTACCTGATTTATTTAGTGCGCCTTTAACACCGATGATGTCACCGATATCAAGTTGACCGTATTTTGCTTTTAATTCTTTTTGTACGTCTTTTGATGCGTACGCTTGAATTTGGCCTTTCATGTCTTGTAACGCAAGGAAAGGACCACGTTTTGCAAGAATACGACCTGCAACTGATACAACATGTTGCTCAGCAACTAATTCTTCTTTCGATTTATCACCAAACTCAGCTTGCAAATCAGCCGTGTAATGTTCACGACGGAATTGGTTTGGATGACCGTTGGCTGGGCAATTTTCGCGGATTGCGTCTAATTTGCCACGACGCTCAGCGATTAACTTATTTTCGTCTTGGATTTGATCAGTCATTTTTTAGCTCTTTTTTAGCTTGGTGGTTATAGGCCAGATTTAAGGCTGGCTTCAATAAATTTATCTAAGTCGCCGTCAAGAACCGCTTGTGTATTACGGTTTTCAACGCCAGTACGTAAGTCTTTAATGCGCGAGTCATCAAGTACGTATGAACGAATTTGACTACCCCAGCCAATATCAGATTTAGCATCTTCTTGGCTTTGTTTCTCAGCATTTTGTTTTTGAATTTCAAGTTCAAACAATTTCGCTTTTAACTGCTTCATTGCTTGGTCTTTATTCTTGTGCTGTGAACGCTCATTTTGGCACTGTACAACAGTGTTGGTTGGTATGTGAGTAATACGAACCGCTGACTCTGTTGTATTTACGTGCTGACCACCTGCGCCTGATGCGCGGTAAACGTCAATACGTAAGTCTGCCGGATTAATATCAATTTCGATATTATCGTCGATTTCTGGGTAAACGAATGCCGATGCAAATGAGGTATGACGACGACCACTTGAGTCGAACGGGCTCTTTCGCACTAAACGGTGAACACCTGTTTCTGTACGTAACCAACCGTATGCATATTCGCCAACAAAGCGCACAGTTGCGCCTTTGATACCAGCCACATCACCATCAGTTGCTTCAACCAGTTCAACTTTAAAACCTTTTGCTTCACCCCAACGTAAATACATACGCAGTAGCATGTTGCACCAGTCTTGGGCTTCAGTGCCGCCAGAGCCTGATTGTAAATCAAGGTAAGCATCGTTTTGGTCATGGTCGCCTGAGAACATACGACGGAACTCTAGCTTTTCAAGCTGTGCGCTTAAATCGCCTAATTCAGCTTCAGCTTCAGCGAAGGTTTCTTCATCTTCTGCTTCAACAGCAAGCTCGACTAAACCTTCAACATCTTCGGTACCAGACACTAGATTATCAATGGTCTCAACAATAGCTTCGAGTGCCGACTTTTCACGGCCAAGTGCTTGAGCTCGCTCTGGCTCATTCCACACTGCTGAATCTTCAAGTTCTGCGTTAACTTCTTCTAACCGCTCTTTCTTAAGAGGGTAGTCAAAGGTACCCCCGAAGCAGTTCAGTACGTTCGCGAATTTCCTTGATTTGATTAATCACAGGATTCACTTCAAACATGTACATTACTCCAAAATGGCTGATTTACCGCGCACCGATATCGACAATAAATACGGTAAATTATCTACAAATATTAAAAACGCCCGATTTTAACAAAAAACCGAGCGTTTTATTAGCCTTTTATGTCGATTATAACGATATTTTTATGTCGCTTTTTGTAGCTCTCGAATAATCAACTGTAACGAGAATTTACCACGGAATTCATTTATATCGAGTTGATAAGCAGCTTTCACATAACGCACTTCGGTATCTGGCCATGCACGCACATCAACCCCAAATGCAATGCCATCAACTAATCGTCCAGACTGATGTTTTAAAACTAGTTTTAAGTGTTTTTCACCGACAATGCGCTGCTGTATTACTTCGAATACATGTTCAAACACTGGCTCTGGAAATTGCTGACCCCAGGGGCCGGCATTTTTTAGCTGGTTTGCAAACTCCATCGAAAAGCACTCATTAGGTAATTCACCATCGGTAAGTAAAATACTTTGCTTATGCTCTTCAGTGAGTGTGTCTGTCACCATTTGCTCAAACACGGTTTTAAATTCAATAAAACACTGCTCATTGATACTCAGCCCCGCTGCCATGGCATGGCCACCAAATTTACTGATCAAATGCGGGTAGAGTGTATTTACTCGCTCAAGCAAATCACGCATATGCAGCCCTTCAATAGAGCGGCAAGAGCCTTTTATTTCGCCGTTATCACCCGCTGCAAAAATAATCGTCGGGCGGTGATACTTTTCTTTTAAGCGACCAGCCAAAATACCAATCACGCCTTGGTGCCAATCAGCTTGGTATAAACAAATGGCATCAGGCACTGACTCGGTTTTAAATGCTAAACGATCAAGCACCGCTTGTGCTTCAGTTTGCATACCCTGCTCTATTTCACGGCGCTCATGATTGAGGCTGTCGAGCTCACTGGCAATACGGCGAGCTTGGTTTATATCGCTTGATAACAAACAAGCTATACCTAAACTCATATCATCTAAACGCCCTGCTGCATTTAAGCGTGGTGCCAATGAAAAACCAAAGTCACTGGCGCTTAAACGGGCCGCATTGCGATTTGCCACTTCGATTAGGGCACTAATACCTGGGCGTGTTTTACCACTGCGAATACGTGCTAAACCTTGATGAACTAAGGTTCGGTTATTGGCATCAAGCGCGACCACATCGGCAACGGTACCAAGGGCTACAATATCAAGTAACTCAGCCAAATTTGGCATTGGATTTTGCTGAAAGTACCCTTGTTCACGTAAGTGGCTACGTAAAGCAATCAGCAGATAAAAAGCCACCCCAACGCCTGCTATCGATTTCGATGGAAACTGACAGTCATGGCGATTCGGATTCACAATAGCATCTGCATTTGGTAGGGCTTCACCTTGTAAATGATGATCAGTTACCAGCACCTTAATACCTGCTTGCTTTACAATGGCAATGCCATCGATACATGAAATACCGTTATCAACGGTGATCACAAGCTCGGGTTGCATGGTTACTATTTGCTCAGCAAGTGCGGGGCTTAGGCCATAACCTAGGCTGAATCTGTCTGGTACCAAGTAATCAAGGTTCTTTAAGCCGAACATAGCAAGACCTTGCATTAAGGTTGCTGTGCTGGTTGCACCGTCGGCATCAAAGTCACCGACGATTAACACGCGACTTTGATCAGCTAGCGCTTGTTGCAATAGCACAACAGCTTTGTCGATATCTTTAAACAGCTTAAAGTCATGTAATGTTGCAGCGCTATTATCGAGTTCAGTGGCACTTTGCACCTGTCGAGTCGCATATATTTGCTTAATTACAGGATGTAAATGGTGTGGTAAATGCGAATCATCAACATGAGGACGAGCTTGAATTATTTTTTCCATGTCGGAAATGGTACTTCTTTGCTTAAGACAAATAAAAAAGGCCTACGACAAATAGGCCTTTTCGTTAAAAAATCGGTTATGAAGATGTTTTTGGTAAAGCATCAAGCGCTTGGCTAATTTGCGCAGCTGATTGATAACCTGGGATCATGGTACCATCTTCTAAAATAATTGCCGGTGTGCCCGACATTCCAAAGCTTTGGCCTAGTTGGTAGTGCTCTGCAATTGGTGCGTTACAACCAGGCACGGCAGCGACTTCTGCACCCGCTTTTGCTTCTGTTAATGCTTCAGCAGGGTCTTTAGCACACCATACATTCATTAAATCTTGGTAACCTTTACCACGTAAACCACCACGTGGGAAAGCAAGGTATTTAACCGTGATACCCGCATCTAAGAAGTCATCAAGTTCACGGTGTAATTTACGACAATAACCACAGGTGATATCGGTAAATACTGTGATCGAATGCTTTTCGTCTTTCGCTTTGTAAACGATCATTGAGTCTTCGTACTCAGCAACACCTTCTTTACGAACGTCACTTAGAGCATGCTCTGTTAAATTAACTCGATTATTAAGGTCAATCAGTGTTCCTTGCATTAGAAATTGACCGTCAGGGCTTGCGTACAACACGCCTTTGTCAGTAATTAGTTCTTTAAGACCTGCCACTGGGCTTGGGTTGATTTGCTTAACGGTTACGCCTAATTCAGCAAACTTAGCAATAATAGGGGCATCAGCAGCGTCTGTTGTTGATACGCCATTGGCAAACACATTTAAGCTTGTGCCTAGTAGTGCTGTGGCTAAAACTAACTTTTTCATAAATATCCTATATCCTGATCATTTTTTATATAGACCGGTACATCTTTAAAAATCTTGCACTAAGCACGTGGATGATGTTGCTCGTGTACCGACTTCAATCTTTCATTCGCTACATGGGTATAAATTTGTGTTGTTGATAAGTCACTGTGACCTAACATCATTTGCACGACTCTAAGGTCCGCCCCATGATTAAGCAAATGCGTTGCAAACGCGTGTCTGAGCGTATGCGGTGATAACGGCGATTCAACTGATGCCAAAATAGCATAGTGTTTGATGCGATGCCAAAAAGTTTGTCGTGTCATGCCAATCCCGCGCTTTGATGGGAACACAAAGTCAGTGGCATGTTTAATCATTTGCGAACGACCCACTTTTAAAAACTGCTCAAGCCAGTACATTGCTTCTTCGCCTAAGGGAACTAAACGCTCTTTATTACCCTTACCTTTTACAAAGACCACCGCTTGGCGCAAATTAATTTGCTCCATTCTGAGCCCCACCAGCTCTGTAACACGAAGCCCTGTGGCATATAACAGCTCAAGCATGGCTTTATCGCGAAGCCCCATTGCATCTTCTATGTCTGGGGCTGCAAGCAGAGCTTCTACTTCGGCTTCTGACAGTGTTTTTGGTAATGACTGCCCTGCTTTTGGCTGAGCAATACTGACCATCGGCGAATCAGCAATGGCTTTTTCGCGTACAAAATACTGATAAAAACGCTTAAGTGCACTGATGCTTCGCGCTGTACTGCGCGACTTCAGTCCTAAATCAACACGGTATGCTAAATACGCTTCAATATCATCTGAGCGGACAGCCAGTAGGTCTTTATCTTTTAAAAATTGGCAAAACTTTTCAAGGTCACTGCGATAAGCGGCTAATGTGTTTTCGCTGACTCCCTGCTCAAGATACAGCGTATCTAAAAATAACTCTAAATGTTCGGCGTTATTTGCTGTTATTACACCTTTTTGGGCTTGTGAATTATTATCAGCCACGCGTACTCTCATCCTTATCAAGGTATCAATTGATTATACCTTACGGTAAACTTACGCCTATCATATCAGGCAAATACACAGTGATAAATACGATGCAGATTGGTTTATTTTATGGTTCTACAACCTGCTACACAGAAATAGCGGCAGAGAAAATTCGCGATATTATTGGTCACGACATCGTGAGCCTTCACAATATCAAAGATGAGCCATTAAAAAATGCAGAGCAATTTGATTTCGTGATCTTCGGCATTTCAACTTGGGATTTTGGTGAGTTGCAAGAAGATTGGGAATCAATCTGGGATGACATTAAAGATGTTAACCTAAACGGCAAAACCGTGGCTCTGTTTGGTATGGGCGATCAACAAGGTTATGGTCAGTGGTTCCAAGATGCACTTGGCATGTTACACGATGAAATTTGTGATCAAAGCATTACCTTGCTAGGAAAATGGCCTAACGATGCAAGTTATGAATTTGAGGCGTCAAAAGCACTCACTGAAGATGGCAAACAATTTGTTGGCCTAGCCCTTGATGAAGACAGCCAATACGAGCTTAGTGATGAACGTATCGCAAGCTGGGTTGAACAAGTCATGACTGAGTACAGTGAAAGCTTGTAAGCCATGAATAAAAAGCCAAGCATTGCTTCAATGCCGATCAGTTAAGCAATTGACATTTGGCATAATAGGATCAAAATCCGATGATCACAGGTCATCGGATTTTTTTATGCCCCTTAATCATAGCTTCGCCAATATTTCATCATTTATCGATTCTAATATTCACAGCTTG
>NZ_JACDWV010000192.1:0-244 GCF_016464105.1 Pseudoalteromonas sp. bablab_jr010
AAAGCGATTTAGGCAAGGCATTGATTGCAAGTAATAGTGGTTCTATTGTTAAAATCAATAACGCAGTATAAATCGCTTTTAAACCAACCCTTTGGGCGCTTCGCAGGCACTTACTCTCATCGTTGTTACTTCTTAAAAGGGGCCACCATTCTTGCAAAGTAACGCCTTGATATTAAGCACCTGTGAAACGCTGAATTCTGCATCTTGAGGTGGCTTGGGTATATATACGCCATTAATGGTATCT
>NZ_JACDWV010000193.1:0-12774 GCF_016464105.1 Pseudoalteromonas sp. bablab_jr010
AACCTAATATTAGACACTGGAACGGTGTTGTCTGGCGATGGAGTTCTAATAACTCAGGCAGATAGTGGACGTGGAGGCAATCGTAAGACTAGCCGAGTCAAAAGCTCGACTAGCGGTGTCCAACGAAGCGTCAAAAAAGAAGGTTAGTAGCTTAGGCTATTATCTTGGAAGCTCGATGCCTTTAGGCGCGAGTAGTTCACAGAACTAGACAACGAATTAGCCTAACAAGTCCAAAGCTTTAAGCCTCTCTCGTGCTATAAGGTATCTTGCACGAACGTCATCAATTTGCTGTTGAGTTAATTTATTACCGAAAGTACGAAGTCCACCATCCTTATCGTCATGATGAATTCCAAATGCGCACTTAAGGTACTCCATAAGTAGCGGTTGAGCATCCAAGTAAGAGATGGAATTCATAGCCTGAGAAATTTTGTTAGCCTCAGCCCATTCCCCTTTATTTACATACTCCTGCATCGTCACACTCGCTTTTGGAAAGATACAACCTACACCTGTGATCCCGCCACATGCTCCTGCTAGTCCGGCATGCACAGTGACAGTGTCTACACCTGCCAAAATTTTTGCATCTTTGTTTTCTAGCATTATCGTCTCAATGATTGAAACATCTGACGTCGATATTTTTAACGCAGTTACTTCAGGAAGCGCAGCAAGTTTTTTAAGAAGCTCGGTTGAGAGCGCATGGTAGCCAGCTGCATCTGGGTTGTTATAAGGCATAATTGTAATGCCAGCCTCTTTAGCGGCTGTTGCACAAAGCGCATAATATGCATACATATCTTCATCACTAGGTGCTTCTTTGGTTTTTGGTGGCATAACCATGACAGTATCTACGCCAACAGATGCAAGTTGCTTTACAATTTCAGCTATTTCTTCTTTCGTTTCTGCCGCAGCACCACTGATCAGTGGCACACCGTATTCTTTTGCAACATCAGAAAGAGCTTCAAGTAAAGAAAGACGCTGATCAACACTTAGATAACTATTTTCACCTAATGTGCCTGAGCCAACAAGCCCCCCCATTCTACTACCGCCTTTCCCTTGTACTTTTAAAATTTCTGCAGCGTATTTCTTTGTTGTATCAAAGTCTATTTCAAATGATCCAGATTCAGACTCTTTTAGCCATGTGAATACGGCCGGCATAACTGAAAAGCGCCAATCTGTGTTCGTTGTTTTCATCATATTTCCTGTGCTTAAAGGTAACTCCTATAAATATTAACACAAATAGAATATTGTATACAATATTCTATTTGTGTTAATTCTCTTGTAATTTGTGAAGCTTAAGCAGTGGTGATTAATTTATGCCATAGTGTGATTAGTCTGGTGAACTGAATTAAACAGTGCCAATTATTGGCACCATTTACCTTGCTTTTGAGCAATTAGTAATAAGTGTGCTGCGCTCCATGAAAAGTTAGGCGCTCCTTGTTGCTCACCATTAAGCGGATTATAATTCTCACGTATTGGCGCATTAGAAAGCAAACCATTGGCATGATTTAATAGCTTTTCACTTAATTGCTGAGCTTGTTTGCAATAACCGTAATGACTCATACCTACTAACCCAAAGTAAGCTTGATCAAGCCATACTCGTCCACGCCAATATATATCCGCACCGAAAGCCGGATTAGTCAGCGCAGCACTGCCAAGCGGAACGTAAGTATTAAACTCATTGTTATCAAGCATTGTTTTTACCACATCACTGGCCTGTTCCATACTCGCTACTTGATTAAACAACGGTGACCACCCTTCAGGACCTTTGCCTCTTTTTACTAAAGTCCTCCCAGCGCAACCATTCGCTAAGGGGGTATCTGCTATTTCAATGTCGTAGTAGAAGCCTGTATTTTTATCAAACATGCACCGATTGATATAATCCCTTAACTGAGCGGCTTGCCTTAAAAAGTAACTTGCTTGGTGCGGTAACTTAAGCTGCTTCGCTATTTTACTTAAATAACGGTTATCAGCAGCCATATAAGAGGCTTGATCCACAGATTCTTGCAATAATGAATACCCAACTAATGTACCTGTATCATTACGATTTTCTGCAAAACCAACGTGCCAGTCACCACGAATCCCGCCGTTTTTTATATAACGATTTAACTGTTGATTATTTATAAAACCAAACACAGCAGCATCATCACGACCAGATTCCCAAGATGCGGCTGTTTGTGCCGGAACTTTAATTTCTAAGGTTGCTTCATCGTTTAGGTAAGTCCTATAGTTTTTTAAGCCACTTCTTGTTCGCCAACCTGCCGAGGTTTTTACATTAAATAATAACTTGCCGTCACGAGTATTATGGGCTTTATCAACCGTGGCACCATACTCTGGCACACCGTTTTTATTATGATCACGATTGCGTAGCCACCATCCACGATAAGCAACTAGTTTAGGGTATATGTGCGCGAGCCACTGAGTATCGCCTGTATTTTCAAACACCTGCCACACAGCCCAAGCTGCCAAGCTTGGCTTAGTATTACGCTCATTCCAATTTGTGCCGTCCCCACCGCGTTTTGCACTAAAATTATAGGCCACTAAGTCAGGTATAAATCCAGCATCCCATGGCCTGACAGCATCGTTTGGCGTTATTTGATGCTCAAACACAGCATTCAAATTTTGTTTAGCAAGCTCTGGATTAAATGTTACCAGTGCATATGCCTGCTTGTAGCTATCCCAAGGCCAAGTTTGATTACCTGAAAACCAGCGACCGGTCACGGCAGGACTAACGGTATCAAAACCTACGGCACCAGCTTTACTGCGCCAATTTCCAATTAACGTTTCAACACTTTTTACCGCAAGTTTTTGTAAGGCTGGCTGCTTGTTACTAATTGGCTGTGTCGCTTTATTTATATACTCTTGCCAACGTAATTTACTACGTGATAAATAGTGTTCGGGTTGCTTTAAAATTTCATCAACAATCTCTCTTTCACGTACCACGTCTTGATTATTTAATAAATATGAATAGCTTGTGTAGAATGTGCGATTGTTTTTTATGTGCGTTGTGCTTGAGTAACTTAGGTCGTCATGACGTGTTTTAACCGCTAACGTTTTTTTAAGCAATAACTGTGAACTCCCCGAGGTGAGCAGGTGTCCATGCGCCCTTACTTTGCCAAAACTAATCGCAATACTATTGCTGGTGACTTGCCATCGGGGGGTTAATTTCGGATAAACCACAAATGGCGAACGCCCCGCTTTTTCGGTGCCATTGTTAGCACGTAAATGGTTTATAAGCTTTCCTGTGAAATGTAATGTAACAGGCTCAGTGGTTTTAATCTGTGTTTTAACTAATGAAGTGCGATTTGTCACAAAGCGCAAAGTAAGCGTTATGTTTACCCCATCACCGCTCAGCTCTTGCACTAACGCGCCGGGTTCGCTGTAAGCCCGCATTGCTAGCTTCACTTTATTGGCCTCATCGACTTTCATGCCTTTATAAACAGTCAGCTTTTCTAGATAAGGCGCTATAAAATTTAAATACTCCTCAGTAACAATAGCAGGCCCGGTGAACGCGCCGACGTTTTCATCTGTTGGTAGCAAATGTCCATGCCACGCGCCTAGATCAAAAAGAGGGCTAAAACGTTGGTGGCCACCTTGCTCAAAGTCCTGCATATAATATGGGCTTCCGGTTCTATCTATTAAGTTTTTATAATCAACCACATCACTAGCAGCAGCCTCACAATGACTGATTAAAAGCACGGTGATTAAAATAAACAGATTTTTAAAAATCATTTATTTAGCCCTTTTTGTATCGCGCTAATAAATAAAAACCAAATCCGGTAACTAGTGCAATGCCTGCAAATAATAGCCACATGATTTCGGGGGATTTTATCTCTTTGACTAGGTAACCATAACTCCACCCAGACAAAAATCCAGCAAATAAAAAGCCTAATGCCATAGATACAAAGTAATAACCCATAAACATAGCAGCACTGCCTTTTGGAGCTATGCTGGCTACATACTCTTGGCTTTTTGGAGAGGTGAGCATTTCACCAAAAGCAATTAATAATATAACCGTTACCACTACTAAACCTCCCAATTGGCTTAGTAATACCCCCGCGCTCATTAATAACAACACTAAAAAAGCACCTGCTGTGACAATTAAACCGCTTATTAGGACAGATATAACTTTAAAATGCTGGCATTTAACACTTACTATTATTTGTAACAGAACAATAGCTGCAAAATCTAAATTAATCAGGTATTCAGGGTTTACCTGTCGGTATTTAAGCCACTGCTGCGCCAATTGCATACTTTGCTCAGCCGAAAAGCTAGAAGCACTGGCTTGTTTAAAAAATAGCGCTATTTCAGCAACAGGAACATTAACTTTTAAGTGGACTAACTCTAGACGCACAGCCTCTAAATTTACCTCTTTGACTGGTGTTACACTATGAGTAGCAGCCAGTGTTTGCAGTTTGTTACTTAAAGCCTGAATATCAACATAAGCAAAAAAATCCACTGCTGATTGACTAAAGTAGCTCAAGATTGCAACTAAATCTTGAGTATCAATATAGTCACGTATAAACAGAGGTAGAGTATAAAAAAGTTGGTTATATACCGTCCAAAACCCCGTTAATATTGCTAAATATAGTGCAAAACTACGATTGCTAACCCTCACCGGTTGTAGATACCATTTAGACGCTTTTTGCACGCTTACGCACTTATCCCATAACCAGTTCGCAGCTAACCAAATCGTAATTAGTGAAAAAGCTTGAGAGTATGTTAACCAGCTAACTCCCCCCGTCATTAAAATAATTACACTGGTAAACAGTAATAATGCGAAACGGCTGTTACCCAAAACATGTTGAGCTTGCTGTAAAACCGCTGCCGCACCTATGCTGCTACGTAGTTTACTGCTTGACTCACGGTAAAAAAGCAATGGAATAAAATTAATAACAATCCAAGATGCCGACATAATAAATACCGCATCCCAACTAATAGTCCTTAAATACCCAGCCACTAACGGGCCAATGAAGCCCCCCAAATTAACCATAGTGTAAAAAATACCAAAGCCTAATCCTCGGTTACTGTCGTTAGTATTTTGACTAATAGTGCCTACTACCACAGGTTTAAAGCAGGATGCACCAAAAGCGACTAACATTAAAATCATAAAGAACGAATTAAAATCAGTCACTTGACCTAAGAAGTAATAGCTTGGCGCCATCACAACAAATGAGCATGTAAACATTTTTTTATAGCCATAGCGATCGGCAAAAGCCCCAGTGATCACAGGTAATAAGTATAAAAAAAACGGAATTATCCCCTGTACGGCGCCTCGCTCTGCATCACTAAATCCGACCCCCCCTTGCTCAATGGGTGTGGTCATATACACCGACGATACTGCAAAAAAGCCATACCAAGCTAAACGCTCAAAAATTTCCATGGTATTAGCCAAGTAGAAACCTAACCCAAAGCTACGCCAAGTTTGTTTATTTTTATCGGTTCCCTGCTGTGCTGCTGATTGTAATTGTTGGTTATTATTCATAGTTTACTTTTTCAATTAAACGCAGTATTTTATATTGCATACAATATACAAACAAAGCAACTAAAATGACAAAAATTATATCTCTCACATTATTAACTTTACTACTCACTGCCTGTCAGCCCACGCCTAATACTAGTGCGAATAATAAACCTGATATCGGCAACATAAAAAGCGGCCCAAGTAAAATGCAAGCAAACATTACCGTCCAGGGCTATACCAGCACACTCAATAATATCGATATTGAGTTTTTAGGAAAAACAATTCCATATACTTACAGCGATGGCAAAATAGGAAATAGTCGGGGCTACAACTGGTGGGTAAGTAAGCACTTTGCGCTAAAAAGTGATCTACCCAAAGAGAAGGTCACGCTATACTTAGAGCTACTTGAAATGGCATATCCACATTATGTTGCTTTATTTGGTATGGCTCCCCCAAATATTGAGCGCCAACGCATTGCAGTTGTTTATGGTAGTAGTCGCTCCCGTGTACGAGAAGCCATGCTTGATGATGGTTTTTTACGTGGAGTACATAAAACGGCCGGTGGTGAAACTATGTTTTATAACCGTGCCGGATATAATTTCCCCAGCCACCGTGAGCACCATCAGCGTTATATAGTTATTCACGAAACCATGCATGCTTTTCATATGGCATTAAACGGCCATTCAACGTGGGCACCTAATTGGATCACCGAAGGTTTAGCTGATTCGATTGCTCACCATGTTTATGATCCTAAGCAAAAACAACTCACCGTCATGGTATTTGATCGCGCCCCAATGAATTACATTGAAACCGGTTTAAAACAATATTACAGCGCAAATAAACCTACAATTGAAGAAATAAATGACGATCCAGCACTAAAACGTGGACTTAATTTTTTTATAATTCATTACCTTTTAAGCTCTCCTGAACGGGCACAGTACTTTGCTCACTTTATTGAAGAGCTCAGATTAGCGAACCCACACAGCGAAGCCACACTTTCAACAGCTAACTCACTGCTTAAGAGTACTTTTAAAAATTGGTCGGAAATAGAACAAGGTTTTGCTGATTTTGTAGAGAATATCCAGCCTAGCTTCCATATTGTATCGGGCCCTTGGGAGCAAGACGGTAACGCTTACTGGCTACGTAACACTCAATCGACGGCATTATCGCGGTTAGATATTACCCCCCCCTCAACGGCTAATCACCCAGTCATGGACTTTCCTGCTCCAAAGCCGAGTTCGCTCATTGATGTGGCAAATAAACACCAAGTGGCCGCGCTAATCGAGTTCGAAGCTGCTCAATTACATCGAGGAAAAATTGGCATAGCACTACAAGGAAAGCGTAACCAAAAAAACCAAAAATATCGCCGTACTTTTGTTGGTGAAGAGCAGGCAAGTGATGATCAATTGCTGATGCTGCTTATTGAAGATGGCAGTCACTTAATTATAAATGCACAAAGCTACGATAACTTTAAAGCAAAGCAAATAGCCCTGACACCTGAGATAAAAAGTGCATTAATCGCAGATAAGAAACTTGCAATAAACCTAACGCTCGAGCAAGCACAATTAAGCATTAACTTACACGCTCAACGTGGTAGTAAGAAAGTAACCCAACAATTTTCTATTCCCCTGAATAAGCAAATGATTGCAACACTTAACAGCGAAAAGATCAGCTTGTTAGGTCAAAATAACAATCATAAAATCACCCCTTACTTATTTAATCCTACCCCTTCTCGCTTGTTGCCTATCACAGCAGAGAATGCGCTTACAAACCCTTGGCTTTTTAAAAATTATGATCTACTAAACCGAGTTTTTAAAACCTGCCAGCAACACGAGGGGTTTATACCACAATGCGATCTTGAGTTGAGTAATATTTTAGCAAAATTACCCTCTATAGAGCTGCACGATGAAGCCAGTTCTGAACTAGAGGCCTTAGAAAGTCAATATATAGCCACATTAAATAATGCTGGTTTTAGTACACTTTCCGGGGTTAAATCTGATATTTATTATCACCAACAGAAGCCTTTTTTAAGAGTTGTCAATCCAACTGATTCCCCTTTAGAAATTACTGCACAAGTGACACTCACAAATAGTGCTAATAAGCCAAGCAAAACTCATCAGCTAAAACGCAGCTTGAGCTCAGGAACACATAATATCTCACTGCCAACAGAAATAAATGCTGATAAGGTTACTATTGCGCAAACTCTCAAATGGAAGTCGTTAACGCACCAATCTACGCTCTCAAAGCGAGTAACCCCGTTTAATGGCGTTGAGTTTAATGTAATTAAAACGAAAGAGCATGAAGACTATTGGTTAGTAGAGCTTAATTTATCTGGGCCTTATTCTGGAGATACAATTGGTGACATTATTCTAACCTCGACATCATTCGAGCAAGCCACTCCCGCAAAATCTCAACAGAAAAGTGTTGATTTAGCACCTTATGAACAAAAAACATACACCTTCAAAGTAACAAAAACTGACAAACCACAACAGATTTCTGTAAAGGCCATTTTAAATGTTGATGGTGAGCCTATTCGCCTTATTCAAGAGCTTACTTTGTCCTAAGCTTAACAATAGGACGACGCCACTTTCGCAAGAAAGTGGCTTTAAGCTTCTCTTTAGATAACCATTATTTAGTCCAGCGTTAACTGAGTTGCTTCCTTTCTCTTCATACTCAGCCATCTATGCCCTAATTTAATTACCTTTCAATGCACTCATCAATATTGAAGTTGTCAGCTTTATCGACACTTTTGCAACGTAAGTACAATTGAATGTTTATTTATCAACTTTACATCCAAGTAGTTCAATTTATAGTTAGTTTAAAACACCAGAAAAAAGATAAAGGGGGTTTTGACTTTGAATAAATGAACCTTTGCATTTGTTTCTTTATAAAAAAAGAGCCACCAGAAAACTGATGACTCCATTATATAAAGTACGTGAGATCACGCTTTAAGTTTATATATTAACTAAGGACACCCTTGACTGTTAAAGTCGACGACTAAGCTTGCACCAGTGCTATTACCTGCTACTTTTAGGTAGCCCCAGTATTCACTCTGGCCTGAAATATAAATACACTCTCCATTTCCGCTATTATTTGACTCAGCCACTTCATTGTTACCATTTGGCCAACCACTTGCAGCGTAGCTTAGACTTAAATCACCACTACCATTAGCGGTGGTGATGGCAATACCATTTTGGCCTTGAACATCTGCAATGCTAAACCACATAGGATCGCTATTACCTAGACAAATTACTTCGCCATCATTTAAGCGGCCACTGCTTCGGCTGCCTTGACTAGCACACACATCTGGCACGTTAGAAGTCACTTGGGTAAATGATGCTGTTAACTGAACGTTATCAAATGCATTATAACCTCTAACCATCACATGGTATCGGCCTACTTGTGCAGGATTAATAGTACACGACTCTTCGTTACCACCAATGTAAGGGCGACAATCATATATAGCTTCACTCGGTGCTGCTTCAAAACTTACATATAAATCCGCATCACCTGTACCACCAGTTAAATTAAACATAAGGTCGCTGGCGCCTGAAGGAACATCAAAAGTGAAATATAAAAATTCATCTTGAGCGCCACTGATGTTAATTGGCTGGTTATTCAATAGCACACCATCATCAACACTACTGTCAGCTTCGATAGTTGCTACTGTAGTGACAGTTTGGCTTGCACCTTCATTATCAACCACAGTTAATGTTATGGTGTATTCTCCTGCACTTGTGTAACTATGAGTAGGATTTGCCAGATTTGAACTGCTACCATCGCCAAAGTTCCATTGATAACTAGCGATACTACCATCGCTATCATTACTACCATTACTCGTGAAGCTTATATTGTTATTTTGCATGCCAGAATATGGGCCATTAATTTGTGCTATTGGTGGGGTATTAGTGCTCGTACCTGCAACTAAGTCATCGCACCACTGTACAAATTCATTCTCATAATTATTGGCCCACTCTACAGTTTTTGATTTATAGGCACTCCAATTACCAGTGCGGGTATGAGCCAACATAGCATCAAGTTCGTTGTTGTGACGTTCAAACATAAAGCGAACAGCTAAGTAACCCCAGCGATAAATTCGATCTTGATCAAATCCATCATAGGTGGTGTCAAAAATTTGCGCTAGTGTATAGCGCGAGCCATCACTAATAGTGGCTTTTGCAGCATCGTTGTTATTTAAATTAGCAACATACTCTGCAACCCCCTCTGACCACCAGACAATATCTTCTGTGGGTGCGTTAAAGTCACCATATAAGTCGAAACGGCCATCTAAATAGTGAACATACTCGTGCTCTAAGTTCCATACATAGTGCTCTGCATTGGCATAACTTGCTTCATAAGCTATAAAATTAGCTTGGTTGCCAGCTACAGATGGGTCACCTTCTAAATACATACCGCCATTGTTAGTATTTATACCAAAGATAGCACCTGCGTACTTGCTATAATCGTCACTACTGTCAAATATATTTACTTGTAAAAAGTTATTGTTGTCATCAGCAACAGGGGTGTTATTTGTGGCTAGCTTATTATGAAAAAGCCCTTCTTCAGCGCCCATAGCATCACATGCAGCTGCATGTTGAATAGCCGTCATATTTTGCGAGCGAATTTTTATAGTACTACTACAGCTATAATTTTGTGACAACACTTGTTGAGTTAGTTCATCAACAAAGCCACAAATACCGTAGTCATTACAATCTGCGTAATAACTTACAGAATCAGCTGCTGCAAGCCATACTGCATCACCATAACCAAAACTGTTATAGGTGCTAAAAATAGCTTTCAAACCAGTATCAACACTTTCTTGTATTGCCGTGCCTGAATATTGTTTTAAACGAGCTAGTTCACTGGCAGCGTTAACAATCAAGTATTGTGCATCTGAGTCTATCATCCACTGCTTTTGAGTAAATGCGCTTAGCTTAGCAACTAAGTCAGTATCAGTGCCGATAGCGGTTACAAATGCATCATTCCACTGGCCACGATAAAGTAGCGTGAAAATACCATTAACAGCACTGCGCATATTCCATTTTGCAGCATAACTCTCATTGAAGCGCGTTAACCACTGCTTTACTACGTTTAAGTAACGATGCTGCTGCTCAGCACTATCCATAGTTATGATAACTTCAGCAAGTGTTTTACCGTGTCCATCATTATCATCATAAAAGTGGCTATTGTTTACAAATGCATCTATAGCATCAACTACTGCAGGTTGTACCCAAGAGCTAAAATTCACGTCAGCATTATAAAACTCAACATAAAAACCCGCACGCAAATATAAAAACAGCGCTTCTAAATCAACATCTCCACCACCAGCATAAGTCTGTGAGAGTGACTTAGCATGATTTGCAACGGCATACATGTTATCTGAACTATAAACCTGACTCTGAATAGAAGATGGCGCACTAAAAAGTTCATTAATACAACTAGTACCTTGGCTTTTAAGTTCAGTGATAATTGTACTAGTGCTTGCACTTGCCATCGCAGCTAAATCACAACTGACAACGGCGGCTTGGCTGCGCATCATAAATTGATTAAGTTGTTGCGGCTGCTTTTGCAACTCAGCTATAGGGGCTTTTTCATTATGTTGGTGATCTACACCGTGATGATGTGTGCGCTCAATTTCTGCATTTTTTGGTGTAAACAAGCGCTCTTGCAGGTTAGCTGATTGAGCTAAAGAGCTTGCTCCAAGTATAGGTAGCGCCAGAATTAATGTTTTAATTTTCATAATTTACCTTTGATAATTATTGTTTTCTCTATCCAACCCGGAAAGAGAAACACTTTTGTAACATATAATTATCATTGTATACAATATATTTTATATTTAAATAACGATGTAAGTAGATCCTGTTGATGGTTTGACGAAAGAAATAAGGTCTGAAGTTAATCTATATTTCAACTAAGAAAACAAAGTCATTAAATATTTAGAATGAGAAGTATGGCTAGAAAGGACAAAGCTGTAGATATGCGTAAATGTAAATACACCCTAAACTAAAGATAAACTTGTATAATGTAAAAGTAACGAAATTAACAGCTCTTAAAATTAAAATAGTTTTCAGTTGGCCACACTCAGGTCATCATTTGTTTAGATGTTAGTTTTTACTATCTAGAAAAGGTAAGGGAGCAAATAGCGCTCTCGGAATGGTCAAGCCTGCAACTTAACCTCAGGATAGCAACGATTTTCATCTTTAATAATCAACCCTTGCCAACTTTCATATGCTGGGCCGCCTTGATCTCCTCCACCAGTTACAGCGATTACTTTACTGGGCAAAATAAATGACAACCCAAACAATATGGCGAATTTGTTCATGCAAAAATCCTTTAGTTTCTTCAATAACCCTCACAAATTTGGGGGTTATACGGATCTTAAATACTGTCCTGCTGGTTAATCAAATTTAAGTTTTTTTAAAAATGCGCGTTTTTAAACATCCTGTATCGTTACTTTTGAAATTCAAATTTGGAGAAATGCATGAAAACTTTAAAACGTCACCTATTAATCGCGATCACTGTACTAACAGTTTCAGCATGTTCTAGTAACGGTATTCATGAAAAAATTGAACAGATAGAAGTTGCTCACCAAAAGCAAGTTGATAAAAAAACCGAGAAAATGGACCAACTCATTAATAGTATTCCAGATTGGTACTTAGATGTACCACAATCTGACTCAACAGGTGTATTTGGCGTTGGATTCGGTTCATCAAACAAACCTCCTTTTGCATTAAAAGCAGCCGAGCTCAGAGCTAAATTTGATGTAGCAAAGAGCTTTAAACAGCTTATCTCTGGCCAAGAGCGTTCATATGAAAACCAGACTCTAGATTCAAACCTTGAGACTCAAATTAATATGCTTATTGATTCAATTGTCGAAGAAGTTAGTGTTGCCGGTGCGCAGAGAGTAAAGCGTGAATTGTATAATGTTGATGGAGTAGCAAATGCATATGTTCTTGTAAAAATGCCTTATGAAGAATATAACCGAGCAATACAGTCTTTGCGTGCTAAAACAGTAGAAGAGAAAGTGTCTGTTGCATTCGATGAACTTGAAAAGCGACTGCAGAATAGAAAGAGCGATGAACAAAAAGCAATTCAAGCCACTCACCAGCGTGATGTTGAGCTTAAAGAGCTTGAGATCAAAAAAGAGGTAGAGCTACGAAAAGCTGAGCAACCTCAAAGTGAACTACCCAGCGACATCGCTTCGCTCTGATCACTGGGCTTCTACAGTCTAGCTTAACGGCTAGGCTGCTTCTTTTTTCTCAGATCCAAAATCCAACTTCGATAATTCGAAGACTTTCGTTTTAACGGATTGTTTCTCC
>NZ_JACDWV010000194.1:0-410 GCF_016464105.1 Pseudoalteromonas sp. bablab_jr010
CACCTGTGTAATAACTAAAATTAGGTAAGTTTTTAGCTAATTTATATCCCGCTTTATCTATGGCCACTTCACCGTAGTAAATTCTATTTTCTGATTTATCGAGCCATTCAACCGCCACTTTTTCGGGGAACTTTTGCTCATAAACACCAACCATTGCGCCTGCCGTAGCTCGGCAACACGACATTGCACCTGCAGGGACACTCCACCGCCCATCAAATTCTATTAATGTCGCAAAAATATCATTACCTTCATCAGTTGAGCCAGATACGACCATGTAATCTATTTTTTCCGTTGACGAGCAACCGGCCAAAAACAAAGCACATGCAATTGAGATGAGTGGTTTTATAAACTTGTCCATAGTCGGTTTTTATTTATTCTCACGCCATTGCGCTTGCCCTGAGCCAAGTTCA